>NZ_JBZXYT010000014.1:0-107242 GCF_059391765.1 Brachybacterium sp. SYSU DS0246
TGTGGATCTTCTCCCGGCCAGCGCTCATCAGCGCGGCGAGCTCGGCCTCGGTATGCGCGGACCCCAGATGCTTGAGGACCACGTCCCGCCGGTTCCTCCGCTCCGCGATCTGCACGGCCGTCGCTCCAGACGCCGTCCTCACCTTCCGCAGAAACACCATCCCATTAGTGTGTCACCCCGGCCAACCGCGAGCCCCTCACCAGCACGAACACCAGCTGAACCACCAGATCCTCGCTCAAGAGGTCCAACTCAGGTTCGACGACGAGCAGCCCACTGTGGTCGACGAGACTGAGCTGAGTTACGAGCGAGTGAGCCTGGACGCGGGAGGAACAAAATTCTGAAAACCAGGCAAGCTCACGAGAGTTGCTACCCCAGTAGCTGCATGCGAAGAAAGGCGTTGCGAAAGATCGTCAGGCCCTGCAGTCCGGGAAGTTTCTGAATCTTCCTGTCGAGTTCGTCGATCTCGTCTCCACGGCCCGCGAAGAGATGACCCATCACGTGCGCGACCTCGGTATCGGGCATAACTCCTGACCCCACCGGTCGCCACGCTCTCGACAGTGCCAGCCGCGTAGCGGCGCGGGCCTTCGTCGAAGCCTCTAGTCGTTGTCGGCCTTGTGTCGTGTAGAAGGCGACGTGCCGGGACTCCTGCTGGGCGATACGTTTTAGCAGCGGGCTGAGTGCCGGGTGGTCGGTCATCGCCGAGAGCCGGCGGTATGCGGACACCGCCGACAGTTCGTTCGCTGCTCCCCAGGCCATGTGCACGGCCACGAAATCAGTACCAGCGAGGTTCGAGATCACGGATTGCTTCAGCGGACTGAGCACCTGGGACCAGCCAAGCGTCACCCGCTTCGCTTTGAGCTCGTCGTAGTCCACGACGATGCCGTGGCGTTGAAGTACAGCCGCGAGAGCCTCGCCGTGCCAGAACTCCTCGCGGTTCCACACGGTCATAAAACCGCCGGTCGCTGGCTCCCGTCGAGAGGGGGTGACGAGCAGATCCCGCATATAGCACGATGTGTGGTACTCGATGTCGCACATGTATCGCAAGGAGCGCAACGTCTCGCCATCCAGCGGCTTCGTCTCGAACAGGTCGAAATCCAGGTCGTCCCAGCCCACCGGTTGTGACGTCTCGGCAAATTTTTCATGGTCGAACGCCATGAGCATCTCCTTCTGAGAAATCAGCAACTTCGGGCAGGGTGTTGCGCCGATATACTTGCATCGGATTCTACAGAGCTTATAGGTCGAAGCGCGGGAGTAGGCGAGTGATCTCGAATCGCGCAGCGCGTAGATTTGCGCGATCGGCGGCGGACCGGAAGATGCTGCGTAGGACGACCTTCTCGTCCTCGTCAGGCTGACCGGCCGGGCGCAGCGGACCTCCGGAGACGGCGAGTACCAGGCGGGCGGCTATGGCCTCGCCCCGCGAACGAGTGATGCGCGCGATCGCCTCGAGACAGAAGAAGGAGAGCGTCCGGGTCTGTCGATCCAGCAGCTCGCTCAGCACTCGGTGGACCTCGGGAAGCTGTTGGACGCGCGGCAACAGCGCCGTGACGGCCGCCTGGCACGAACCCTCCTGAATGGCCATCCGGGCCATGTGACCGGCAGTGACCTTCTCCCCAGCAAGCAACGTCCACCCGGGACCGACGATTGGCAGGGCGCGCTCAACATACAGCGCGCGCAGAGCGGCAGCGGGTCGGAGTAACCGGCGGCGGTGGGAATGGTGCGTGTCGTTGTCGTCACTGCGTGCTACAGAGCTGGCCAGCGCATCGGAGAGCTCCTGCAAGGCCACGGCCGACCAGTGGCGCTCCCACATCCAGGTAGCGAGAAACGCAGTAATGCGCGGTTCGTTGACTGTCCAAGAGCTGTACATCGTACGGGTCTCGGTAAGCGCGCTTGATTCCAGACGTTGCACGAAAAGGAGGTCGCGGCATAACTCGGAAAGTTGATGAATGGTCAGCTCCTGCGACGCGGAGACAGACCGGACGAGGTCCTTGACGTCGATTTCGATCTTTCCTCGCGCCTCGCGCGTGTATGCCGATACGTCGAATGACGTGCGTAGTACACGGGGCGCGGAATCGTCAGCGTACACCCGGTCGCCGTCTCGTGCCCTGTCGTCATGGAAAGCGACCGGGCGCACTTGCCGTCGCGCAGCCAAGAGGGTGGACGGTGTGGCCGTCGTCTGCGGGCGCATATCTTCAATCTTCCAAGCACTGGGGGCGGGATGGTTGTCAGTTCTTGCTCTGGCAAAGGTTGATTATTGACGATCTCAGATCGTCGTGTGAACGCCTTGGTCAGCAGCGAAATGCCAACCGCGGAATATACGTGAAACTCGGTCAGACCACTGTGCGCACTGACGGCCCCGGCAAGCCGGGCAGGGCCGACGGTATCCAGTTGATGACAGCACATACTATGACCGACGCCAGACCGGTCGCGCGACGAGTTGATGGATCGGCCTTGCGCCGCGCAGGCTGCGCGCCGTTGTGTTCACGAGGTGGTGTCGCCAAACGCCCGTGCGAGAGGGATCGCGGCCGGCACCGAAGCCGTCCTGGCGTGATCCTGCCCTGACGTCCCAGAAAGCTGCGGTTCACCATCGTAAGCAACGCGCCTGCTTCGAGACAGAGGACTCTCTCCGGCTGCAGCGTGATGAGATACCGGGCTCAGCTTTCGACGAGCCGGGCGAAGATCACGGTGTTGTCGGTGTGGTGGCCGTCCGCTCCCAGCTCGCCACCGCAGGTGATCAACCGCAGCTCCGGGCCTTCAGTGCGTCCGTAGACGGCGAGAGTGGGGAACTCATCCTTGGGGAAGCGGGCTTCGTCATAGACCTCGAAGGTCGCCGTGGTGCCGTCCTGGCGCTCGACCTCGACCTGATCACCACTGCCGAGACCGCCGAGCTCGAAGAACACTGACGGGTCACCGCCCCAGGTCACATGTCCTTCAATGACCGCCGGGCCCGATTCACCGGGCGTCGGAGAGCCGGTAAACCACGCCGGCATGTTCGCGCGGTCTCCCTTCGGGGCGAGCAGCTGACCCTCGTCCCCCAGACCGATCCCGAACACCTGCTCGTCGACGTCGATAGACGGGATCCGCAGAGCCGTGGGCTCAGAAGCCTCCAGCGGTTCCGCGATTGCCGGAGTCTCCTCGTCATTGGCCGCAGGCGGCTCGGAGGGGTCCGCGGACGTCGCGTCGTCCTCGATAGCCGCGCCCCCACCGTCGGAGACCGGGGCGCTGCCGTCGCCGTCGGAGGTGCCCGAGCTCAGCGCAGGCTGCGGCGGTGCCCCGACCTGACTGGTCAATGCCCACACCAGCAGCGCTGTGCCGATCAGGGCGAGGACCGCCAGGGCGGCGGCCGTCATCCGACGACCGCCGCCCCGAAGAGATGATCCCTGAGGGCTCATATCACTTCTGCGCGTGACGCTTGCGCAGTGCAACTGAGCCTGCTGCGGCGGCGGCGATGAGGCCGCCACCGGCGAGCATCGCACCGGAGTTCTCGATACCCGCGGTGGTGCCGTCACCGGTCTCGGCGCCACCCTCGGGCATGGCGTCCATCTGGCTCATCTCCAGCTCACCGCAGGCGGCCGGATCGGTCGCCTCGGACGGCAGGGAATCGTCCAGATCGGACATCTGGTCACCGTCGTACTGGCCGCTGCCGTTGTGGTCCACACCGTGCAGGACCACGGAGCCGTCGCCATTGCGCAGGCTCTCGGCAGTCTCATCGTCTACCTCGATTGTGCGCTCATAGGATGCGTCACCGGTGGGGAAACGCTCCACGGCCAGACCGCTGTCCGGGCTCGAGTCGCCCTCAGTGGTCAGCGAGACAGCGATACCACCGTAGTCACCCGCGGCATCGGTGGTGCGGATCGCCCCATCGGCCCCGGTGCCCTCCATGTTCGGATCCGGGCACTGGTTCTTGCCGCCGATGTGGATGTGCTGGGCATGGGGGGCCTCGGCGAGCATCCCGGAGCTGTCGAGCTTGACGTGGACCTCATTGCCCTCGACCGTGACCCACGCAGTACCGGAAGCACCCGAATCATTCAGCTCAGACAGGTTCGCCTCAAGCGAGGTGGCCTCAGGACCCTCGGCGAGAGCGGCACCGGAAGCGCCGAGCATGCCGAGTGCGGCCGTCGCCGCGAACAGAGGAAGCATTCGTTTCGTCGTCGTGCGCATCATGAATCTCCTTTGGTGGATACCGGACGGCCAGGCGGCCGCCGGGGACGGTCATCCAGGAGTGGTTCGGAGCACGTCGGGGTATGGATTGGTGCAGGTCCAACCTTTTTCAGCTGCCGTGTTCGCATGAACGGCGTGCTGGAGCATCGTGTACGGGATCGACCACGCTTTTATGAACGAAGCAGCAGGTCAGCTGAGCTAAAGGTGTACTACAGCGCTGAAGCGCTCTGCTCACACGACGCTGAAATCGATCGTATGCCACCCGCTCGCTCCATTGGGCACCGGGTCGGCGCGCTCGTCCGTCTGCTGTTCGCCGTCGCCGCCGGTGGCACGGACCGAGACCGAGTGATCCCCCAAGCGGGCGCCCTCCCAGCGTAATGACCATTGGGTCCAGGTGTCATCAGTCACTTCGGGTCCGAGTTCGGCCTCGCGCCAGTCGCCATCGTCGATTCGAACTTCGACCATGGCGATGCCCCTTCGCTGCGCCCAGGCTGTTCCGCCTAGCATCACCGCGCCGTCGGCGTCGGGCGAGAGCTTCGCGAAGGAGCGCGGCACGTCCACGCGAGAGGCGATCTTGATGGGGCCGCGCTCCGACCAGCCGCGGTTGGTCCAGTACGCAGTGTCGTCGGCAAACCGGGTCACCTTCAGCTCGGTGAGCCATTTGGTCGCCGAGACATACCCGTACAACCCGGGCACGACCATCCGCACCGGATAGCCATGCTCCTGCGGCAGCGGCTCACCGTTCATGCCGATGGCCACCAGGGAATCGCGCTCGTCAGTCAGAGCCGTCAGTGGCGTGGATGCAGTGAAGCCGTCACTCGAGCGGGACAGGACCATGTCCGCCCCGTCTCTCACCCCGGCGCGTTCAAGCAGGGTGCGTACGGGCACGCCGAGCCAGGTCGCGTTGCCCGCCAGATCCCCGCCGACTGAGTTGGAGACGCAGGTCAGTGTGACGTGCTTCTCGACCATGCTCTCTGCCAGCAGATCGTCGAAGCTCATCGTGAGCTCGCGGTCTACGAGTCCATGGATCCGGAGTTCCCAGGTCGTGGGGTCCACACGGGGAACGGCAAGCGCGGTGTCGATCCGATAGAAGTCGGCGTTGGGTGTCACATACGGCGGCATTCCCTCGATAGTGACCTGGGCACCCTCGGGAATCTGTGGCGCACGTACGCGCGGTGTGGGCAGGGCGAATTCGGCTGCGCGACGCACCGCCTCACGGCTGGCGTTCGCGCCGCGTGCCCCGGCTGCCACGATGATGGCGAGCACTCCGACGGCTCCGATGCCCACGAGGGAGCGGCGGCGCGTCCACGCCTCGTCCGCACCCGAAGCCATCAACGGTGTCCGAACACTACGCAACATCAGCAGCAGAGTCGGTACCGCGACCACGGTGCCGAGCACAGTCGGCACCGTATCGATGGTGCTGTTCTGCGCACGGGTCAGCACGATGGCGACCGCGAACAGTCCGAGCCCGGCCAGAGCTGCTGCGGCCGTTCGTGGCCGGCGGTCACCGAGGATGCCGATCAGCGCCGTCAACAGCACGTACACCGCGAGCATCGAGGCGAAAAGCACGGGCTTGTCCCACGTGCCGAACAGTCCGATGGCCAGGTCCTTGGTCCACGGGGGGATCACGTCGATGAAGCTGCCCCCCACGGCGACGAACGGCGCCGAGGACGAGCTGAAGGCCAGCGAAGCGAGCTCAGCGACCGCCAGCAGCACCGCGCCGGCGATCACGCCTGAAAGCACCGACCACCAGGGGATGCCGGGACCGGTTGCGGAACCGCGGTCAGCTCGACTGAGCCCGGCCATCAAAGCGGTTCCTGAAGAATCGGGTCGGTAGTGGGCTGTTCGGAACCGCCCGCCGGTTCCACCGTGAGGCCGAGGTTCGCCTCGGTCGACATCGGTTTGTGCACCATCACGGTCTGATCGGGCTCGGTGATCAGCCCCGCGCTCTCGATCCGACCTGTGGCCGGGTCGATGAGCCACAGTTGGTAGGTGCTGCTGCTGGGAAGGGGAGGCAGGTCGGCGGACTGGATGATCATCGCCTGCTGGTCCCGTGAGTACATCAGGTTCAGGTTCCCGCCGTCCGACGGGGAGAGCGAGAGGTGGGCCGCATCATCGGAGGCGAGGATCGTCGAGACCATCTGGCGCTCCTCTTCCGCGGTGGCCTGAACTTCCTGCATCGCCTCTATGGTTGCCCGGGCCTCCTCCTGCTCGGCTCGCTCCGTGCCCCACAGCGCAGCCCCCCCGACGGTGGTGACCATGAGGATCGCCGCGGTGGCCGCCAGCCACCGGGTGCGCCGCACGCTTGAGCGATAGCGGTCCAGCGGCACCACCACGGCATCGTGCTCGTCGTCGGCCGGCTCGTCGGAGGCCCTTCCGTCGGTCGACGGATCAACGTCGGGCACCTCGGCGCGTTGGGTGGGTTCGGCTGATGCGCGACGGTCTGCGACGTCGTCGAGAGCCTCGCACGCGGCCTTGTCGTCCTCCTCGACGGGATTCGGGGAGAGCTGACGGGTCTGGGAGATCTGTGCCATCAACGAGTTCTTCAGCTCGGGTCGCGGGGCACGCGGCTCGAGGCTACGGGCCAGTTCAGCGGCAGTCTCCTCGAAGGAGCGGGCCTCGGCGGCAGCGTCGGCGTCCTGGGCGAGGTGCTCCTCGATCCGGGCGCGCTCCTCAGCATCCAGGGCGTTCAGCGCCCAAGCACCGGTCATGTTGTGCTGCTGTTCGTTCACGAGGTCACCCCCAACCTGTCCCGCAGGACGATCATGCCGTCACGTATTCGTGTCTTCGCCGTCCCGACGGGAACATCGAGGAGAGTGGCAACCTCGCGGTAGCTGTAGCCGCCGAAATAGGCGAGGCGAATAGCGTCAGCCTGCAGTGGCGTCAGGGAACGCATCGCAGTGTGCACGCGCTGCGACTCGACTCTCATGATCCCCTCCTCCTGCACGTCAGCGACGTTGCCCTCGATTAGCCGCAGCCCCTCCTGGGAGTCGCGGCGCCGGGAGGCATCGCTGGCGCGGACGGTGTCCACCGCACGGCGGTGGGCGATGGTGCAGATCCACCCATGGGGTGAGCCCCTCCGGGGATCGAACCGGGTGGCCTGTTTCCAGATCTCCACGAACACCTCCTGTAGCACCTCCTCACTGATCGACACGTCCCGCACCACGCGTTTGATCAGCGCGAAGAGGAGCGACGACGTCTCGTCGTAGAGACAGGAGAAGGCGTCCTCCTCCCCGAGCGAAACACGGCGCAACAGCTCGGCGAGAGGGGGTGTGGCGCTCTCGTCGGCGCCGATGGCTCTCATGTCGGGCTCGTGCGACCGCGTCCGTCCTGCCTCGGTGGGGTCCGGAGACATTCATTGCTCCTTCGGTGACGTGCCAAGCGGGCAACGGTGGTTCAGTTCATCCCCGTCCGCCCGCTCGGGGCGCCGATGCAGTGTGGCCCGCTCAGCTGGCATCCGCCATCGCCGGCGGCATCAGAACGGTATCGACAAGGTATACAGTAGCGTTCTGGGTCTGCACTCCGCCGCAGATCACGGCCCCCTCGCCAACCATGAGTTCATCGTCGCTGCCGGACACCTCGACATCCTGGCCCTGCACCGTGGTGTGAGTGCCGGCGATCTCGTCAGGCATGATCCGACCGGGCACCACGTGGTAGGTGAGAACATCTGTCAGGCCTTCGGAGTCGGCGGCCAGCGTGTTCAGGTCGTCCTCGGGGATGGCTTCGAAAGCTTCGTCAACTGGAGCGAACACGGTGAACTCATCGCCATCGAGGGTGTCCACGAGGTCCACGTCGGGGTTCAGCTCTCCCGAGATTGCGGACGTCAGCTCGGTCAGCATCGGGTTGTTCGAGGCCGCGACGCTTAGCGGGTCCTGGGCCATGCCCTCCACGGAGCCGGCGCCGTTCGGCACCATCTCCGCGTAGTCGGCGCAACCGGGACCGACGAGGTTTGCGGCTGGGTCGTCCATAGCCATGCCGCCGCCGTCAGAGGCCATGCCGCCGCCGTCGGACGCGTCGCTCTGGGAGGTCGCGGGTTGGTCGCTGCCCTCATCCATGGACGGATCATCGCTCATGCCGCCGGAGCAGGCGCTGAACAGGGCGACCGAGCCCGCGAGAGCACCGAGCGTGGGGAGGATCTTTCGAGTCTTCATGACAGTCTCCTTCGTGGATGTACTGAGGTCGCGCCCGGTGGTAGCAGCGCCGAACGCTTCCCGGAGGAGCGTCACGCCAGATGTTCGAAGCTGACGTGGGAGCGGATTGGTGAGATTCGTGAACCGCGCGTCGACGTACGGTGGACGCCCAGGTGAGAACCCCGTTGTGACCTCCCGTACACCCGCCCCGGTCGGTTGGACGCGGTAGGCGGTGGCGGGGTAGCGTTGAGCGTCGGTGGCTGAGCCAGGTACGCTTCGGAGATCAGCCTCATGGGCCTATAGCTCAGTCGGTTAGAGCGCTGTCCTGATAAGACAGAGGTCACTGGTTCAAGTCCAGTTAGGCCCACTTCGAAGATCGGAGGACCCGTGAAGACGTTCGTCAAGGTCGCAGCCGTCTTGATCGTTACCTCCGTCACCGGGCTCCTCGGCTGGCGAAAGGTTGAGTCCGACCGCGTACGCAACCATCTGTGGAGCGAAGCCGAGCATCTCTCTGCAGAGCAGGACGCAGCTGCGGAACGGTCCGCTCGCGCAGTTGAGGTCTGATCATCCGCTTCATCCCAGCGCTACGGCGCTCAGGGGCCTTGGCGCAATTGGTAGCGCATCTGCTTTGCAAGCAGAGGGTTAGGGGTTCGAGTCCCCTAGGCTCCACGTAAGTCGAGAGAATTGGGACGGAGCACTCCTGCATCCGTGGGGCCCGCAAGATGGTGCGCCGCGTCGCTCACATCGGCACCGGCGAGCACGAACAGCAGCATGTAGATGCCTGCCGCCGCGGCCCTGCGGCCTTGCGGAATTCCACCTTCGTGAGGAGCCTGCCCGGGCCGGGAACGCCTACAAGCAGTACCGTACGTCCCACCTCGTGCGTTTGCTGCAGATCGGACGCCTGCAAGAGCTGGGCATGCCGTTGTCGAGCATCGCGGAGCTCGAAGAAACCGGCGAGGCCTTCACACGGACGCTGCGCGCCCTCGATTCCCAGCTCGCCGCCTCCATCGCCCACCAGCAGCAGTTGCGGGTCGAGATCGCTGACCTCCTGCGCCATCGCGCCGACCCCGACGTCCCCGCCGGGTTCGCCGACCTCGCAGACCAACTCACACCTGCCGACCGCGCGATGGTCATGATCAGCGCCCAGTTTTACGAGGAGCAGGGCCGCCAGGACATGCGGGCCATCGCCGCGCACCACCGGAAGGCCGACGATGCCTTCGACGAGCTCGCTCCGGACGCCACCGCCGACGAGATCCGGGCTGTCGACGCACGTTTGGCTCCAGTGCTCCGCGCGATCCACGAGCAGTACCCGGGCACGCGGACCTCGCCGACGGGCATCGTCAGTCGCGCCGCATTGGAAGACTTCGCCCAGGCGGTCACCGACCTCTATAACCCCGCCCAGGTAGAGGTGCTGCGCCAGGCGCACCGGCTCGCGCTCGAAGGTCCCACAGACTCCGCCCGGGACGCCGCGGAACAGTAGATCTCCAGCTCGGTTGCGCGGACATCCACGAATCGGATCGTGCCGAAACCATCGTGACCCGACAGCGCACCGAGGGTATCGACGGCCTACCGGATGAGTTGTGCGCGCCAGGCCCACGCGGCAATCTCGACGCGGTTGCGGGCCCCGAGTTTCACGCTGATATTCCGTGCGTGGGTCTTCACCGTGGAGACGGTGATGAACATGTCGGCTGCGATCTCCTCGTTCGTGCGACCCCGGGCTATGGCGGTCGCGATCTCGAGTTCGCGCGAGGAGAGGTCGTGCGAGGGATCCGGCGCCGGCTGGTTGTCGGCGATCTCGCCGAGCAGTCTCATCGTGATCGAGGGGGAGACGAGGGCGTCACCGCTGGCTGCAGCATGGACAGCCTCGACCAGGAGGCGCGGGCCGGCGTCCTTCAGCAGGAACCCCGAGGCCCCCGACAGGATCGCGGTGCGCAGGTACTCATCGGTGTCGAAGGTGGTCACGACGACCACGCGCGGAGCCTCGGGCATCGTGGTGATGAGCCGTGTCGCGTCCAGCCCGTTCATCCCCGGCATACGGATGTCCATCAGCACCACGTCGGGGCGCAGCCGTCTCGCCGCGCTCACCGCGTCCTGCCCGGTCCCGACGAGGCCGACCACGGCGATGTCGTCCTCTGCTTCGAGCACCATGCGGAAGCCGGTGCGGACCATCTCGTGGTCGTCGGCTAGGACAACGCCGATCATCGCGCCGCGCCTGTCGGGAGGCACGCGCGGACGCACCAGGTTCCCGGCACGTCCGGCCCGACGTCCAGACGTCCGCCGAGCATCGCGACCCGTTCCGCGATGCCCGCCAGTCCGTAGCCGGCTGGTCCCTGGCCAGCGGCATGCTGCCGGACGCCGTCGTTGCGGATCTCGAGGACCAGCTCTGCGCCGACCCTCCGCACATCGACCCAGGTACGTCCGGCCGGGGCGTGCCGCCGCACATTGGTCAGCGCCTCGCGGACGATCCGGTAGGCAGATTCCCCGAGCCCCGAGGAGAGAGAGGCGTCCGCAGCATCGAGGGTGAGTGTGGTCCGCTCCCGCCCCGGGTCGAAGCTGTCCACGAGGGCCGGGATATCTGCCAGACCGTAGGGGACGGAGAGCGGGGCGGGATGTGCCGATTCATCGCGGATCGCGCCGACCATGCGTCGCATACCGGAAAGCGCCTCGGAGCCGGCTTCCTCGATCGCGGAGAACGCCGCTGCTGCTCTCTCGGAATCGGTGCGGGCGACAGCGTTCGCCGCCTGGGCCTGCACGACGATGCCGCTGACCTGATGAGCGACGACATCATGGAGCTCCCGTGCGAGCTCCAGCCGCTCCGCGCGCCGAGCGTCATCCAGCGCCGCCTGTCGAGTCGACCGGACGTGTCGCGCCGCGATCCCGGCTGTCGCCGCACAGCCCCAGAGCACGATGCCGAGCAGAGCGGAGGTGGCATCAGGCTCGAGACGCAGCAGCACACCGGCGAGGACCGCCAGCAGCGTCGCGGCGCCGATGACGACCGCACCGCGGGGCGAGGACTCGCGCCGCATCCCGACCACGGTGGCCACGAGCAACGCAGCAGCCTCGGTCACGGACGGCGCGAGGTGGCCGGTGAAGGCCGCGAGCAGAGAGGCAAGCAGCGAGAGCGAAAGGATCGTCACCACCGTGGCGCGCGGGGGCAGCAACCAGCGCAGGAGGGCGATGGCGGCGGCGATGAACGCGACGAGCGCCGTAGCCAGCGCTCCGGCGATTGCCTCGATGCCGGGGTCCGGGGGCATAGACCGCACGCCGAGCTCGAAGTCCATCGCCAGGAGCAGCATCAACAGCAGAAGCTCGACCACCACCGACACAGGCCGCATCCATACCGGGCGAGAGGCCCGCCGCACCTGCCATCCCTCGATGATGTCCACCACGCGAATAGTTTAGAACGGGGCCGGGCTGCGGCTGCGGGGCAGTCGCGGCCGGACGGATTCTCGTCCGAACGAACGATCAGCGGCGGCGCAGATCGCTCCTGCGGCCGAGGCGTACGGAGGGGCCCGCTCAGCATCATGAAGACATGCCTCCCCTCATGAACGATTCTCCGGAGACCACCGACGATACAGAGAAGCAGTACGCCGTCCGTGTGCTCGACGTCGTGCGCGAGTACGGCTCCGGCACCGGGAAGGTCCGCGCTCTGGACGGCCTCAGCATCGCCGTGGCGGCGAATCGCTTCACCGCGATCATGGGTGCGTCCGGTTCGGGCAAGTCCACTCTTCTCCACTGCCTGGCGGGCCTCGACCCGCCGACCTCCGGACGGGTCCTGCTGGGCAGAACTGAGCTCGGCTCCCTGGATGACCGTGCACTGACCGCCGAGCGCCGCGACAGGATCGGCTTCGTGTTCCAGGACGGCAACCTGCTCCCGCATCTCACCGCAGGCGAGAACATCGACCTGGGTGCCTTTCTGTCGGGTCGTCGTCCCGACCGGTCATGGCGCACGCAGCTCGTCGAGCGCCTGGGCATCGTGGACCGACTCGGCCACCTGCCGTCGCAGTTGTCCGGTGGGCAGCGCCAGCGCGCCGCCGTCGCGCGTGCGCTGCTGGGACGCCCGGACCTGGTCGTGGCCGATGAGCCGACCGGCGCCCTGGACAGCACCTCGAGCCGCCAGCTCCTGGAGATGCTCCGCGGGTGCGTCGACGACTACGGGCAGACCGTGGTCATGGTGACGCACGACCCTGCCGCCGCGGCGTTCACCGACGAGGTGATCCTGCTCGAGGACGGGCGGGCCGTCGATGCTTTCCCCTCCGCGAGCAGCAAGGCAGTGCTCGAGCGCGTCGGCGAGAGCGCCACCCGTCAGGCGGTGAGCAGTCGATGATCCTGCGCACCGCCCTTCTGAGCGCGCTCCGGCGCCCGCGCCAGGCGATCCTGATCGGGATTGCCGTCGTTGCCGCCACCGCTTTTGCCGCCGCGGCGCTCCTCCTTGCCATCAACGGACGAGTCGCCCTGGAAGCGTTCGGGATCACCACCCCGAAGGCGGCGGACGGCGTGATCGTCCCGCCTGGGGACTTGGAGGCGGAGGAGGTCTACGGGATCGCGGAGACCGTCCGGGCGCTGCCCGACACGGATCAGGTCGTCGTCGAATCCCTCGGAGACGTGGAGGTGGAGATCGGCGGGACCACCTCGACATGGAAGCTGAGCAGCGATCCGGGCTCTGGTCCGCTGACCGCGGTGCCCGACCTGGCCTCAGGCAGCGCGCCGGAGCTCGGCCAGGTGGTGCTGGGCGAACGGACAGCCGATCGATCCGGAGTTTCGGTGGGGGACCCGCTTGTCGTGGAGGGCCGTGAGCTGACGGTGGCCGGGATCGGACCGGTGCACGAGTTCGGGCGGGACGCGGCACTGATCCGCGAGGCGGACGCCGCCGATTTCGGCTCCGTCATGACTCCCGTCCAGATCTTTGTCACTGGCGACGTGGACCTCACCGAGCTCGAGGCTGTGGCGCCGAGCAGCGTGGTCTTCAGTGGCGAGGAAAAGCGAGCGGAGGAGGCGCGGACGGTGACGGACACCCTCGTCGGCGTCATCGGCGGTCTCGTCCTGTTCGTCGCCCTGGCCATGCTGGCGGCCGTGGTGATCGTGAGCTCTACCTTCCGCATCCTCCTCGCTCGCCGTGCCACCGAGCTCTCCCTTCTGCGCTGCATCGGGGCGACCCGGGCGCAGGTGCGTCGGCTCGTGCTCGTCGAAGCCGCATGCATCGGTATCGTCGGCGGTATCCTCGGGGTCGGCATCGGCACCGGCGTCGGTGCGGCGATGATCGCGATCGCTCGGGACGCGGGACTGTTGGCCGACCCATTCAGCGCGCCCGTGGCGGGACTGATCGGCTGCGTTGCCCTGGCCACGGTGTCCTCGCTGGTCGCGGCGCTGCCCGCGGCTCGCGCCGCCGGGCAGGCGTCACCCGTCGAAGCGCTCGGCAGCTCTCGTTCGACCGAGGCACGTCCGGTGCGACGACGTCTGCGCCTCGTCCTCGCCATCGCTCTCACGGCCGCGGCGGTGGCAGCCGCCGGCCTCGGGGTGCTCGTCTCTACCGAGCAGGAGTTCCTCGGGTTGGCGCTCGTGGCGCTCAGCGGCACCCTGGTGTTCCTCGCGCTCGTGCTCGTCGGACCGTTCTTGGTGAGCTTCGCCGCCACCGTGCTGAGGCCACTGGCGTCCCGGTTCCCGTCGATGAGTCTTGCGGTCGCGAACGCCGGTCGCGCGTCACGGCGCACCGCCGCGATAACCACCGTGCTCACTCTCGGAGTAGGGCTCACCGCGGCGCTCACCGTGGGAGTCGCAGGTGCCACGCAGGACGCCCGCGAAGGGGTCGCTCGGAACTTCCCCGCACCAGCGATCATCCCTACCGACATGGTCGAGGACCCGCACGCCCTTGTCGCTCAACTCGACGAGCACCCCTCCGTCGAGGCACGGATCGACGATCTCGACATTCTCATCGACGCGAGCCCGGGAACGAGCGCCGACGAGCTGCGAACGGCGGTGCTCGAGACCACCGACCCTGGCACAGACGTCTTCTGGGCGGCAGATGTGCAGTCGGGTATCGACCAGATGATCCTCATCGGACAAGCCGTCGGTGGCGCGATGACCGGCGTGACCATCCTCGTCGCACTGATCGGCGTCACGGTCACCTTGGCCCTCTCGGTCACCGAGCGGCGCCAAGAGATCTCACTGCTGCGAGCGCTGGGCCTGACCCGGGCCGTGACACGTCGTTCGATCGGTGCCGAGGCCGCACTCGCAGCAGCGGTCGGCGCCAGCACGGGTGTCGGCTTCGGAAGCATCTTCGGCGCCCTCGCTCTGCACATCCTCGGTATGGATGTGGGGACGCCACCCCTCGGAGCCCTCGCTCTGCTGTTCCTCGCAGTGATCGCTGTTGCGATCGCGGCCGCGGCGATCCCGATGTGGAACGCCAGCCGCGTCCCACCCGCCATCGGGCTGGCGGGGTGATTCGACACCGAGCCGCCCCGCCCGCCGCTCCGAGACCGCTGTGAGCGGTCGATCTCTCCCACACCGCACGGAGGCACACCATGGCCACCCCACGTCGAACCGTTCAGCTTTCTGCCGTTGGAGCGGCTGCCACGATGCTCCTCAGCGGCTGCACGATCTTTCAGGACGCCTTCCAGATAGGAAAGAGGGAATTTACCTTCGACACCGCCGCCGAGGCGAAGGCGTCGAGCGAGTCTTTTCGCTTCCAAGGATTCCTTCCCGACGACGCCACCGACATCAGACTCGTCGCGCAGCTCGACAGTGATGAGAACGTGTTCCAGTGGACTAGCCCTACGCCGTTCACCTCGGAGCTCTGCACCGAAGGAGCGGTCTCCACCGAACCGCGAATCGACGCCCAATGGCTACCGGAGTCATTACCCGATGAGGGCCATATTTGCGGCACCTGGACAGTCGTGCACAGCGGAGACGTTCATTACGCCTGGAACTGACGCGCCGTTCGCACCGACCCTCGGACGCCTCATCGAGTTCGTCGGAGCCAGCCGCGGTCGCGGTCGACCCTCGCCGCGTCGCGGCGAGCCGTGGTACCGGTATCGTGCATATTGTGCCGGGAGTAGGAGAGGTACTTGTAAGCCACGTCCGGCACGAGGGACAATCGCCCCGGAGAGCTCCCGGGCCGAGTAGCTCTCGCGGTCAGCGAGCGGCGAACTGCCCAGGACAGACGCTTCAAGCACGTTGTGACCATAATTGAGCAACATCACCTGCACGAAGCGGATCACCGCGTAGACCGCTGACACTGTGAGCAGAGCACTGACCGAGGCGACATTGTCGTTCATTTCGGTTACGGCTCGCTCACTCGAATTATCAACGAGTCGACGCGGAACCAGGTCGGTGAGATCAAAGCGTCCGAGCAAAAATGTCACCGCGACACGGTGATATCGATGAGCAGTAAGCCCCGACGAACAGAACGAGGCCCCCCTCGTCACCGACATAAAAGTAACGCCTCGTCCGCGGCCGGAGCCGCTTCCCGGACGTGTACACGATGCTGAATCGGAGAGCAGCGGGACTCGCCGCCGGGGGTTCCGGCCGTCACGGCATGATACCCGCGATCGCCGGGCGGGCATTCGCTTCCGCCTTCGCACAACAGCCCGGGCGGCACACGTCGAACCACGGGCCGATCCGCGTGACGCTTGCCCGCTCGTCGACCGGGCGCCCCACGATGCGCTCGCGCACGAGATCGACAAGAGCGTCGACGAATGTCGGGTGCACGCCGGGAGTCGGGACGCGCGTCATCCACAGCCCGTGATCCTCCGCCGTCTCTCGTGCCTCGCGGTCGAGGTCCCAGAGCACCTCGAGGTGATCGCTCACGAACCCGATGGGCACGACGACGACCGCAGTGCGCCGATCGAGCGCCGCGATTGCGTCGTTGATATCGGGCTCGAGCCACGGAGTCGACGGTGCGCCGGAGCGCGACTGGTAGACCAGCTGCCACGAGACGTCGGGAGCGGCATCGGCGACGACTTGCTCGGCGACCGCGAGATGCTGCGCCACGTAACCCTCGCCGTCGGCATCATCGGATGCGCCCGCGCCCGAGAGCGCCGCATCGGCCGATGGGATGCTGTGCGTCGTGAACAGCACTTCGATCGCGTCTCGACGGTGGCCCGCGCACTCGGCCGAGACAACGGCCTCGCGCAGCCCCTCCGCGAACGGCTCGACGAACCCGGGATGCGAGAAGAACTGGCGCACCTTGTCGATCTGCAGGACCTCGCTGAGTCCGGCGGACTCGAGCGCGTCCGCCCAGTCTTCGCGATACTGGCGGCACGAAGAGTATGACGAGTACGCGCTCGTCGGAATCGCGATGACGCGCCGCGCGCCATTCCGCGCGGCCGCAGTGAGCGCCTCGTCGAGATAGGGCGCCCAGTTTCGATTGCCCCAGTACACCGGGAGGTCCAGTCCGGCGGTCAGGAGCGCCTCCTGCAACGCTGTGCGAAGCGTCCGGTTCTGCTCGTTGATCGGGCTGACACCTCCGAAGACACGGTAGTGCCGCGCGACCTCTTCGAGACGCTCATCGGGGATCCCGCGCCCGCGGGTCACGTTGCGCAGAAACGGCAGCACGTCTTCCTGTCCCTCCGGACCGCCGAACCCGGACAGGAGCACGGCGTCGTAGGAGACCGGCTCTGTGATGTGCGCTGAACCGGACTGCGCGGCCGACGTCGCCGAGGCGACGACAGCTCCTGGCTCGAGGTGCACGCCCGTGGCCTGCGGTGGTTTTGTCTCGCGTCGAGGGGTCGAAGCTGAGGGATCTGTCATGCGTGTCTCCTGTTATCGGGGGAACCAGAGTGTCGAGCGACGGTCACTTCGTTCGGTGGCACTTTCTCCCAGTCGGCGACCGGCCCGTCGACGACGACAAAGCTCGGGTGCGGGTGCGGCGCGTGAATCCCCTGCCAGTGCTTCCAGACGCCGGGACTGCGCTGCCGCAGCTTCTCGGACAGGTGCGACCACTCGTATGCGAGCTGCCCTGTCGTCACTGTGATCTCCGCGCGGGACCCCGTCGCGAGGATCTTCTCGCGCGCGAATCGATAGCCCCGCGCATCGGCATCATCGACGATCGCCGTGAGGAAGTCGCCGATCGCCGTGAGCGGATCATCGGTTTGCTGGAAGCGCCGCAGCTGCGGGTGGTGCGAATACGCGCGGCCCGGGTTCAGGACCACGGCCTGGGCGAGGAGCGCCTCCCGCCACGCCGCGACGAGTCCTACTCGGTCGAGATACTGTGGATGGAGCGACCAGAGTCTCATGAGGCCGCTCCCGATGAGCGCTCGGCTGCACGCAGGATGCTCGTGACCATACCGCCGAAGATCACGCCGTGCATCGGCAACAATGTCACCCAATATACCCGCCCCGCAAGTCCCTTCGGAACGAACACAGCCCGCTGACGATAGACGGATCCTCGTCCGTCCGGCTCGACCCCGAGCTCGAGCCACCCGCGGCCCGGCATCCGCATCTCTGCGGATAGGCGCAGCGCGCGGCCGCGGTCGAGCCATTCCACGCGCCACACGTCGACGACATCGCCTGTGTGAAGGCGGGACGGGTGCCGTCGTCCGCGCCGCATTCCGACCCCCCCGGACAGCCGATCGATCCACCCCCGTACGGCCCAGGCGAACGGGGAGGAATACCAGCCATTGTCTCCGCCGATCGATTCGATGATCTTCCAGACCTCTTCAGGCGGCGCCTCGCTGCGACGCTCGCGCACGTCGGTGCGCACGGCACCCCCTGCCCAATCGGGGTCGCTCGGCAACGGGTCACTCGGCGCCCCCGGAACGGTGGCGCTCTGCCAGCTGGTCTCCACCTGGCCGTCGCGCTCGCGGCTCAGCGCCAGCCGCACGGCGCCTCGGTAGGACATCAGCCCGTCTCGGGGCGGCGGGATGATGCGGTCGATGTCGCGCTCGTCCGCCACGCAGTCGTTCTGGAGCGAGGCGATTATCGGTACCGCGATCCGGCGTGGAACCGGAGTGACCAGGTTCACCCACTGCGAGGCGAGCCACGGAGTGAGGACGGGAAGAGCAACAATGGGCCGCCGAGGCAACCCGGCTTCGACAGCGTAGTCGTTCATCATCTGGCCGTAAGTCAGCACGTCCGGTCCACCGATGTCGAAGGTCCGGTTGATGCGCTCATCCAGCGCGACCGATTCGACGAGGTAGCGGAGCACGTCGCGCACAGCAATCGGCTGCACGCGATTGCGCACCCAGCGAGGGGCAGGCATGCACGGCAGCACCTCGGTGAGATGCCGGATCATCTCGAACGACGCCGAGCCAGATCCGATCACGATCCCTGCCTTGAACACGATCGCCGGGACGTCGCTATCGAGGAAAACCTGACCGACAGCGGCGCGCGATGCTAGATGGGGCGATAGTGCGGCTTCGGACGGATGCAGCCCGCCGAGGTAGACGATCCTCCCCACGCCCGCATCCTCCGCCGCCTGCGCGAACGATTCGGCATCGCGTCTCTCCGCTGCCCCGAAATCTTTGCCGGCCCGCATGGAGTGCACGAGGTAGAAGGCGACGTCGACACCGGTCATCGCGCGCCGCACGGCCGCAGAATTCGACAGGTCGCCCTCGGCGATACGGACACGACCGCGCCAAGGCACGTCGGTCAGCTTCCACGGCGAGCGCGCCAGGCAGGTGACCTCGTAGCCTGCCTGGAGCAGCTGCGGCACCAGCCGCCCGCCGACGTACCCGGTGGCTCCCGTCACGAGCACACGTGTCATAGGTGGAGTTCCTCCAGGAAGCTGACGATGAGAATCATGGTGACTGCGAATCCGGTCACATAGTTGATGGCGAGAAAGCGCCGCCACGCAGCGTTGACGTTTCCTGACTCGTCGTCGGTCACGCGCAGATACGGCGCTGCGCTCACGACGTAGGGCACCGCGGCGGCCGCGGCGAGCGATGCGGGCCACGGAGTGAACAGCATGAGCGCGCCCGCACCGAGCCATAGTCCGACGGCAAGTCTCACGGTGGCGGCCGCGCCCAGCGCGGTCGCCACGGACCCGATCGCCGCAGCGCGATCGGGAACGACGTCCTGCACGGCTCCGAATGCGTGACTCGCCATGCCCCACAGGAAGAAGGCCGTCATCGTGACGACGATCGGCCCCGTCACGGTGGTTCCGGTGAGAGCCAGTCCACAGAGCGCAGGGAGCACGAAGTGCAGACTCGATGTCACGGAGTCGAGGAAGGGGATCTCCTTGAAGCGCAGGCCGGGGGCCGAGTAGGCGATGACCGCGAACAGACTGATCGCAAGCAGCGCCCAGAACCGTGGTTGGTCGGATCCGAGCACCACCAGCGCGACCACGAACGGGACGGCGAGGGCCACTGCCGCGATGAGCGTCACTCGGTGCAGGCGCGGAGGCAGCGTCGCGCCCTCCACCCCTCCCTTTCGCGGGTTGGCGAGATCCGAGCTGTAGTCGAAGACGTCATTGACGCCGTACATGAGGAAGTTGTAAGGCACGAGGAAGAAGAGCGTGCCGATGAGGAATGCCGCGCCCAGGCCATCCGTGGTGAGCAGATAGGCCGCAGCAAATGGATAGGCCGTGTTGATCCAGCTGAGAGGACGCGAGGCGACAGTGAGCGTGGTGAGGGTGGAGAGGTAGCCGCTCATCGGCGCGCTCCGCGCTGACGCGAGGCGAGAAGCTCACGCACTCCGGCGAGCAGGAGCGAGCCGACGACCGGGTAGAGGAAGTCCTCCAGCGGCATGAGCCCAAGACGCCACCCCAGCGTGTGCCCATGCCCGAAATCGAACAAACCGGCTGCCATCATGATGTTGTCGAAGATAGCGGTGAGGATCGTCAGGCATGCTGTCGTCGCTGCCCACGTCGTGACGTACGTCCGAAGACGGCCGCGGCCGTGCGCGTTAGCGGCCCCGACCGAGAACACGATCAGGCCGACGATGATAAACGGAAGCGACATGAGCAGGTACGTCATCGCGCTTCGCTCCTCTCCGTCAGCCGTTGCCAGCCGCCCAGCAGCACGAGCGTCAGATACGTCAGAAACGACACGAACAGAAGCTCTTCGAGCGGGAAGTGTGGTGCCAGCAGCACGCCGGTCGCCCATCGGGAGTCGAGATGACGGAAGACCCCAAAGCCTATGCCCACGGCATCCCACGCGAGGAAGAACACGGTGCCGACGCCGAGCGCGGCTCCCGTGCCGACCGGAGCGCCGCCGAACGCGAGCCGATAGCGAGCGTCCACGAGGCCGACACACGCGCCGCTCACGATCAGGGAGACGGCGTAGAAAGCGCTCATGGCACGTTCACCGGCCCGGGAGATCGGTCATTGCGGACGAGCTTCAGCACGAGCTCCGCGCCGATCAGGCACATAGGCAGCCCGACGCCCGGCACCGCGGTCGCTCCGGTGTAGAACAGTCCGCCGACACGCCGCGACCGCGTCACCCCGCGGAAGAAGGCGCTCTGCCGGAGCGTATGCGCGGGCCCCAGCGCGCTACCGCGGAACGCATGGAACTCGACGGCGAAATCCCCGGGTCCGATCGTGCGGCGCACGACGATGCGGTCCGCGAGATCGGGGATTGTCGCCCACTCGGCGATCTGTGTGATGGCGTGATCGGCGATCTCGGTCACGGCGACGTCGCCGAGACCGTTCGCCCCCCCGCGTCCGATGCTCACGTCGGGCGGCACCGGCACGAGGACGAAAAGATTCTCGTGGCCGTCGGGGGCGACGTGCTCGTCGCTTGCACTCGGCATGCACACGTACAGAGACGGCGGCGTGGGCACCCGCGGTTCGGATCCGAAGATCGCGTCGAAGTTCTCGTGCCAGTCGTTGGAGAAGAACAGCGTATGGTGCCGAAGCTGCGGCAGTTCGCCGCGCACACCGAGCATGACCAGCACGGCCCCCGGTCCGGAGACCTGCTCGGTCCAGCGGCGGTCAGGATATGAGCGGTCGCTCTCGGCGAGCAGCGCGGTCTCCGCATGGTGCTCGTCGATCGCCGACACGACGATATCGGCCTCGATCGTCCGTCGCACGCCGGCACGATCGACCGTGACGCCGCGTACAGCGCCATCACCCGAGAGGATCTCGGCGACCTCGCTCTCTGTCTCGATCCGGACGCCGTGGGCACGCGCGAGTTCGACGAGCGAGCCGACGAAGCCGCGGAAGCCGCCTCGCGGGTACCGCACACCGTCGACGAGATCCATGTGGCTCATCAGATGGTAAAGCGCCGGCGCGTCGAACGGGGACGTGCCGAGGAACACTGCCGGGTAGCCGAGGATCTGTCGCAGCCGACGGTCGGCGACCCTATGGCAGATCATCGACCAGAGCGAGCGCGTGAGAAGGGGGACGATCGCGGGCGCGTTCCGCAGCACGCAGGGCGCGGCGAAGGACCGCCAGGAGGAGAAGGTGTTGTAGAGGTACGCTTCGCGCGCTGCCTCGTAGGTCCGCGTCGCCGAAGAGAGGTATCGTCGTACACGCCGTCCGGCGCCCTGCTCGCGCGCTTCGAACAGCTTTGCGACGGCGTCCGTCCCCGACCGCACGTCGATCGGCGCGCGATCCGCGGACCCGTCGGGCTCGCCGTAGACCCGATAGCCGGGGTCTAGCGAGACGAGGTCGAAGTGCTCCGAGGCTGTCGTGCCCATCAGGCGGTAGAAGTGCTCGAAGACCTCGGGCATGAGGTACCACGACGGCCCCGTGTCGAATGAGAAGCCGTCGCACTCCCAGGCTCCGGCGCGACCGCCGAGATCGGTGCGGCGTTCAACGAGCGTGACGTCGTGTCCGTCGCGCGCCAGCAAACCGGCTGTCGCGAGCCCGCTGACGCCGCCCCCGATGACGACCACCTGTGAGCGGCTCATCGTGCGACCTTCCGCGCCCACGCACGCACCAGGATCTGCGCCTTCACCGGGTCGGGCACACGCACGCGCTCGCGGGCGACGAGGGCGGCCGGGGCGCGATCGATGCGCGCGACGAGTTCGCCGAAAAGCGAGCGCGCGGCCCAGACGGCAGAGCGACACGATGAATCCAACAGCGAGATGGCGACGTCAGCTTCCGCGAGGTCGTCGCGGATCTCGCGCACGAGACCGTCCTTCGCCGTGTCCGTGAGCCCATCGCCCGTGCCGGGGAGATAGCGCCGCCCCAGCGAGTCGCGATCGTCTGCCCAGTCCCGCAGGAAATTGACTTTCTGGAACGCAGCGCCGAGCCGGCGCGCACCCGCCCGCAACTCCTGACGCTCGCCGTCGGAGCGAGGTCGATCTCCCTCGAAGACAGCCAGGCACATCAGTCCGACGACTTCCGCGGACCCGTAGATATAGGTCGCGAGCGCCTTGTCGTCGAACTCGACGGCACCGAGATCGGCACGCATCGACGCGAAAAAGGGCCGAATGAGATCTCGGCCGATTCCGTACTCTCGCGCGGTGAGTGCGAATGCGTGGACGATGAGATCGGTGCTGTACCCGCGCTCACACGCGCGCGTCGTCTCGGTCTCCAGCGCGTCCAGGAGCGCGCGCCGCTCGTTCTCATCGACTCCCGCCGCTTCCGCGGGGCCGTCGACGAGCTCGTCGGCGATCCTGACGAGTGCGTAGATCCGAGCGATATTGGTGCGGACACGAGGGTGCATGAGCCGGTTCGCCCAGGCGAACGAAGTCGAGTAGCGGCGCAGTACGGTAGTCGCGCTATCCGTTGCGGCTCGGTTGTAGAGGCTCAGATCGGTGACGCTCAGGCCCGGCGCGCGCTGCATTCGTTGCTCGCCTCCTCCAGCAGTCGCACCAGCTTCACGGGCAGATCAGCGGCGTGAATGCGCCGACGGACCTCATCGCGTCGCGCGTCGATCTGGGATTCGACGTATGCGCGCGCACCCGATCGCTCGACGACCTCTCGGACGCGCGCGCCATCCGCCGGCGTCAGGCTCTCGTCGCCGAAGTGACGCGCGATGTCGGACCACGCAGGATCATGGCGCGCGTACGAAATCAGCAGTGTCTCCTTGCCCTCCCGGAGGTCGCTCAGGACCGATTTCCCCGTCTCACACTCGTCGCCGAATGTGCCGAGCACATCGTCACGGAGCTGGTAGATAACCCCGATCTGCCGCGCGATCACGTCGACCGCATCGGCAACGCGACGAGGTGCCCCTGACAGCGCCGCAGCGAGAGCCAGCGGCGCGCGGAACGAATACGCCGCCGTCTTGTGCTCGATCATCGCAATGACGTCGTCCGGGGTCGGGTCGGACAAGTGCATGCTGAGAAGCACATCGGTATGCTCGCCAGCCGCGCTCTCCAGGACCGTCTCGCTGAAGATCTCGAGCGCGGACCGACGCCGATCTTCGGCGACGTCGAGCGTCGCGATGAGTCCGTGGGCGCGCGTGATAAGCAGGTCCCCCGCGATGATCGACGACGCATCTCCCCACGCACGCGCGTCGCGTTGCGTCGCACCGGCCGCCTGCGCCTCGGAGGCGAATCGTCCCGCGACGTTCTCACGACCGCGCCGCGTGAGGTCGCCGTCGATCACGTCATCATGGATGACCAGCGCTGCGTGCAGCAGTTCAATCGCACATGCGGCGTCGACAGCCGCGCGATCGTCCTCGCCGCCGAGCGCGCGGTAGGCGTCGAGAAGAAGACGTGGGCGGACCTTTTTTCCCCCGTGCGCGATTGTTTCGACCGTCTCCCACAGGCGTACGTACGACGGTGTAAAGCGTGGGGCTTCGTCACGGCCAGAGCGAAGTATCTCCGTCATCCGAGCTTCGAAGACAGGGAAAAGTGGAACAGGGTCCGCGCACTCTCTGCGCGGAGTGAGTGCGGACATGACGCCCGGAAGGTGGGACACCAGCCACGGGCTGAACGCCCACGGCGCCGCGCTCACGGCCGCCGACAAGTCGTCGGGCGAGATCCACTGGGTCTCTGCCACCTCATCGCGATTCGGCTCGAGAGAAGACGTTGCTCTGGCCACGAAGACCGGACAGTACTCGTTCTCTTCAATGCCCGAGGCGTCGCGGGCCGTATATCGGAACTCAGGTAGGGGACACGAAAGGATCTCGATCTCCAGGCCCAATTCGAACTTCGCCCGCCGTCGAACAGCGTCTTCGAGGTTCTCGCCAGGCTCGGGGTGGCCGCAGTACGAGTTCGTCCACACCCCCGGCCAGGTGCGCTTGCCGAGCGCGCGACGCGTCATCAGCACGTGACCGTCCGATCGCACCACATGACACGAGAAGGCAAGGTGGCGCGGGGTCTTCTCCCCGTGAGCGGTCTCCTTGGGGTGGGTGCCGACAGCGACGCCATCATCATCAACGAGAACCACGTGCTCCACGGACCAGCTCCATTTCGTTCGCCTAGCGAGACATCAACCTACCATAAGATATGTACGATGTACGTGTGGTCGATCAGAAGCAGTCCAGGATGAACGCGCGCCATGCGTCGATCGACCCTGGCCTCCTGGATGTCGCCGAACTCGCCGAGAGTGACATCGCACAGACGTTCGAGGTGATGGATGCGCTGGCCGAATGGCAGGAGGCGTCTCGCCTACTCGCGAAGATCTCGGCGCGATACATGCGACTGAACGAGACCGACATGCGTGCGATCCGCATGATCATGCGGGCGCAGCAGCGCGGAGAGATCGTCACTCCGAAAGACGTGTCACACGACGTCGGCATCTCGAGCGCGTCGACGACCAAACTCGTCGACCGCCTCGTCGACGGTGGGCATCTCACACGCACGGAGCACCCCTCCGACCGCAGGACGACCGAGATCCGCGTCACCGAGTCGACGCGTCGCTCCGCGCGGGCCACTCTCGGAAGGCAGCACTCCCGCCGCTTTGCTGCAGCGGCCGCGATGACGCCCAGCGAGCGCGATATCCTGATCCGATTCTTTAGAGCGATGACCCGGGCGGATGCTCCGTATGGGGACCTCTTGAACGCCTCGCACGAGGCCGAGCAATGACGCCTCAGGCTTATCGCAACCGACTCGCGGCGCGGACAACCTCCGTCTGCCGCGAGGCCCGCGAGACGCGCTCAGAGCGACCAAGCCGGCCCAACGCCGACGGCCTATAGCGCTCGCACGGGAGGATGTTCAGCGCCGGCACACAGGGCCGTCGGGACTCATGCGCATTCAGGTGTCAGCTGGGGTTAGGCCGCCAGGCATACGTTTGGGATTATGATGGTCTCGAATTTGATCGGTACCATTGAGCTCGGCCGGGCCCTTCGGTGGCGATGGTGGTAGGCCCGCTCGATCCGGGTGATGATCGCAAACCATAGTTTCTCGCAGGTGCGCCAACGACCTCGGTCCAGCACGTTCATTCGGGGGCAGCGCGAAGAAGGCTTCCATTGCCGTGTTGTCCCCCGCAGCACCGGCCTTCCCCATCGACCTGGCGAGGTGATGACGGTTCAGAGCGTGCACCAACTGCCGTGACCGAAACGGACCCGCCGCCCGCGCTGGTCCCTGCAGCGGGCCAGGCGATTGCTGGGAATGATCCGGTTCAGTGATCCCGACCATCGCACTCCAGCAGGCGAAGCCAGATCTCGCTGATCGTCGGGTAGGCCGGGACCGCATGCCAGAGCCGGTCCAGAGGGACCTCTCCGGCGATCGCGACGGTCGCGGAATGCAGCAGCTCGGCGACATCGGGGCCGACAGCGGTGAATCCGATCAGCATGTTCCGATCTGCATCGATGACCATGCGTGCCTGGCCCTGGTAGCCGTCGGCATGCAGGGCGGCACCGGCGACGGCCCCCAGGTCGTGGTCGATCACGCGGACTCTCTTCCCGGCCGCCTCGGCGACCTCGGCGGTGATGCCTGCGGCCGCGACCTCGGGATCGGTGAAGATGACCTGCGTAGGCGCTTGGGCATCCGCGGTGACCGCGTGCCGTCCCCACGGACGCAAGTCCGGTGGGGTGCCGCCGGCCCTTGCGGCAAGGGCGTCGCCGAGCGCTCGGGCCTGATACTTGCCGTGATGGGTCAGCGGAGCGCGGTTGTTGACATCTCCGGCGGCGAAGAGCCAGGCGGTGCCCGGCCCGTCGGGGGAGTCGTCCGCCACCGGCCTGCCGTGGGGATCCAGGACGGCGAGAGCGTCGTCCACGGTCAGCCAGCTGCCTGGTTCCAGTCCGATCCGGTCCAGGCCGATGTCGGCCGTGTTGGCTCTCCGCCCGGTGGCGACCAGCACTTCGTCGGCGGTGAGAGTCGTGCCGTCGGACAGTCGGATCTCCACCTCGCCGGATGCGGACCGGTGAGCTTCGGTGGCGCCGGCATCCAGATGCAGGGCGACGCCGGAGGACCGGAGCGCCGCGGCGACCTGCTCGCCGGCGAACGGCTCGGTGCCCGGGAGCAGCCGGGTGCGCGAGACCAGGGACACCTGCGATCCCAGCGCGCTGTATGCGGTGGCCATCTCCGAGCCGACGACGCCACCTTCGATGATCGCCAACCGGTCGGGGATCCGCTGCGCCGCAGCCGCTTCTCGGCTCGTCCACGGGGCGACGTCCGACAGCCCCGTGACGGGTGGGATACGGGCACTGCTGCCTGTGGCGATGACGACGGCGTGGCGCGCGTGCAGTGTGGTGGTCGTGCCGTCGGCATCGGTGACGCTCACCGTACGAGGGCCGGTGATCCGTCCCTGTCCCCGGACGAGGGTGATCTGGGCGCTGCGGAGCCACTCGACCTGCCCGGCGTCGTTCCATTGCGAGGCGAATCGGTCCCGGCGGGCCACCACCGCAGCCGAGTCCAGGGAACCTTGGGCCGCCCGGCCGGCGGCCGGGAGCGCACGGGCGGCGCGGAGGGCGGCTGCGTCGCGGAGCAGTGCTTTGGTCGGCATGCATGCCCAGTAGGAGCATTCACCGCCGACGAGATCCTGCTCCACGACGGTCGCGGTGAGGCCGCCTCGGACGACCCGGTCGGCGACGTTCTCGCCGACCGGTCCGCCGCCGATGATGATCACGTCGGCAGCAGGGCGGGCGGGCCCGGTCATCACTTGGCCGCCTTCGGGATGACGACGTGCAGCCGGATGGCCGAGATCAGGAAGAAGATGCCGCCGAGGATCGCGTAGCCGCCGACACCCGTCAGGGCTGCGCCCGGGCCGCCGGCCATCGCGATGAAGGAGCCACCGGCCAGGACGGAGATCCCACCGCTGAGAATCATCGCCAGCTGGCCGCCGAGGCGCCAGCGCAGGATGGCGACGATCAGCTGCACGATGCCCGCGGTGATCGCCCACGCGCCCCACACCCGCAGAATGTTCGGCACGCCGGAGCCGGCGGCGATGGCCAGGCCGACGGCGGTCAGCAGGCTCAGGGCCATGTTGATGTAGAGCGGCGCCTTCGGTCGGCTGGATCCGGATGAGCGGTAGTCGATGATCGCGGCCGCGACGTCGAACACGGGGTAGATGACGATCAGGGCGATGGCGGCGGGATTGATCGTGGTCGCGATCCGCATCAGCAGGATCGCCCAGATGATGGCGAACCCGAATCGCGCGAAGTAGAGATTGCGCAGAGCCTTCGTGCTGCCGGTGGTGTCGGGGACGGGGTCTGCTGCGCGGACCTGCAGGGAAGGGGACGACAGCGAATCGGATGACATGGGGTTCTCTCGGGTAGATAGAACGATCGGTACACCGATATAGTGACCGGGCCGTCGCGCGGTGTCAAGACCGATCGTTCTATCTGTTAGCGTGGATCGCCCGGAACGTCGACGCTTTGCCTGCCGGACCGTCGGGACCTGCGAGGGAGCTGAGGAGAGATCGAGATGGAAGCACGGACGTCACAGGCTCGCGCGCGGTTGCTCGACACTGCGACGGAGCTCTTCTACGGCCAGGGCATCCACGCGGTCGGCATCGATCGGATCATCGCGGAGGCGCAGGTGACCCGGGCGACGCTGTACAAGCATTTCCGCAGCAAGGACGATCTGATCGTCGCCTACCTGACTCGGGCCGATGAGGCCATCCGGGCCGGCATCGACGCAGGCCGCGCGGACTCTGCGGATGCCGATGAGGGCATCCGGGCCGTCAGCCGGACGATCACCGGCGACATCGAACGGCCCGGGTTCCGGGGCTGCGCCTTCTTGAACGCCGCTGCCGAGTATCCCGATCCCGACCACCCTGTGCACCAGGCGGTCCTGACGCAGCGAGAGTGGTTCCTGACCACGATGTGCGAGCTCTTCACCGCCACGGGGAAGATCGATCCCGAACCTGCCGCCCGGCACTTCGTGATGCTGCGGGACGGCGCGATGGCAGCCGGATGCCTCGCGGATGACAAGGCGCCGATCTGCGAGACGTTCCTCCGCGGCGTGGACGGCCTGCTCAGCTATCGCAGTCGCGAACACGCGGCGTCATCGGAAGGTTGAGGCGGCCGACGAGTTCGCGCGTTGGGCCGAAGCCGACGCCGTCGCGCCCGTCCCCGATGCTACGGAAGTGTTCTTCGAGGCCAAGCCCCAGGACGTGGTCGACCGCCTCACGGGAGCCACCCCGATGGGACGGCTCGGCACCCCCGAAGACAACCGCCGAGGTCGTCGCGTCGCTCGCCGGAGGGGCCCGATGGATCAACGGCCGGACGATCTTCGCCAACGGCGGCTACGCCTGAATTCGTCGCGGTCAAGGGACTCGATCACATCGATGAGATGTCGTCGCGCCGCCAGGAGGTCGCCACCAGGATCGGTCTGTCTCCACCGATCCAGTTGCGAGAGCACCCAGGTCCAATGGGCGAGCGGGAGGGTGATCGCCAGGACATGGTCCGGCGGAGGCCAGCCGTACTGATCATGACCACCCGGGTACGCGCGGAGAGCGCGCCACCCCTCCCGCCGGACGGTCGAGGCCGTGGCCACCGATTCCTCGTTGCCCTCGATCACATCGATTGCCGCGGAGTTGTCCGCGCACGCGTCCACGACCTGCCACAAACGCGCGGGTATCTCGACCCTCAGATCCTGCATGGCGCCACCTGTCTGCATCGACCCCGCCGGTATGAGCGTGCTCGACCATGATCGCCCGGGTACGATCGAAGCGAAAGCGCTGCTGGCGGCCCGTTGGCGGATACCAGGCCCGGGTACTGTGGACGGACGGGCAACGCGATCCGACACAGGGGTAAGTCGGCGACGTCGGGCCGAGGCCGCGGGCCGCGCGTACGCACGGTCAACCTGCTGTCAGCGGAGCGAGGGCGCGCAGATGCACGGTGCCCCGGAGGTCCGTCAGCTCGCCGCGGACTCCATGCTCGTCGCCCGCAGCAGCACGTCGACCGCGGCCATGCTGCCAGTGACGCGGACGTCGGGCGAAGCCGAGAGCGGGGCCTGGCCCAGGACGCATGCCTTCCACCCCGCGGTGGTCGCGTCCACCCCGGCGTCGATCGGACCGGCAGGCGGCTCCCGCTCGACCCGGGCGCCCTCGTGGCTGACATGGGCGGTGTAGGTGACCGGATCGGCGCCGGCGAGCCGGGAATCGGACAGCCGCAGCACGACCCGGGCAGGTGTCGAGATCTCGGCGTCCGCCCGGGCGTGGGCGCGCATGGCCAGGACCAAGGTGTCGGGGCTCATGTCGGCGTCCCACGGCAGATCGGGGGAGTCGACCGCCCACAGCGAGAGAGCCGCGTTGACGGCCTCCAGCTTGGATCCCCATGCGGTGAGCTCATAGACGTCGACCCGCGCCGGAGCCGGCAGTGTGCGCCGTACGGCGATGCCCCGCGCCTCGAGGTCCCGCAACCGCTGCGAAAGCACGGTGGGGCTGATGCCCAGGATGTCCCTCTGGAGATCGGCGAACCGTTTGGGGCCGAGCAGCAGCTCACGGACGACGATCAGCGTCCAGCGTTCGCCGATCAGATCGAGGGCGTGCGCGGCCGCGCAGCCGTCGTTGTAGGAACCGTAGGAACGCCGCGAACTCATCGGACCATCGTACCGCCGAAACTACTTGACCTGTAGTGGGCACTACACATACTGTAGTGCCCATCACGATGGCGACAGCGAGGGGCGGGCGGGGACATGTCACTGACCAAGGCCGAGGTGTGGACGCTGGTGCATGCCGAGCGCGACCGGTTGGGGGAGGATCTCTCCGAGCTCGAGAGGCCGCAGTGGCAGACGCCGTCCCTCTGCCGCGGATGGAGCGTGCACGACGTCCTGGCACACCTGCTCGACACGGCGCGCACCGGGAAGCTCGGCTTCGCCGCGAGCATGGTCCGGGCCAAGGGTGACTTCGACCGCGCCAACGAGAACGGCGTGCGCCGCAGCAGGCACGACCAGCCGGAGCAGACCTTGGCGGCATTCCGCGCGGCGAGCCACCTCGAGCGGATCCCACCCGCGCACCGGGCGACGCGTCTGGTCGAAGCGATCGTCCACGGAGAGGACATCCGCCGCACTCTGGGCATCACGGGGAACTACCCCCGCGCCGGGGTGCACGAGGCCATGGCCTACCAGCTCCGTACACCGACTTCCTTTGGAGGCGGGCGGGAGCGGGCCGACGGGGTGCGGCTGATCGACGCCGACAGCGGCGTCTCCTGGGGCGACGGGCCCGAGGTGACCGGAGCAGCGGTGGACCTGCTGGTGGCCGTCTCCGGGCGCCGCGTCGACCCCGAACTGCTCACCGGGCCGGGCGCATCTCGGCTGACACGAGAGGTCTGATCCTGATGACGGACGACGACACGCCCCTGGCTACCTTCACCCTCGAGATCGTGGCCGAAGGCAACAGCGGATGGCCCAGTGTGCAGGTGCCGGATTCCGCTGCTCTGCTGGGCACCGGGAAGGCCATCCGCATCGCAGCGCGCGTGAACGGCCACCCCTACGAGGCCACCCTGCTCCCCATCGGCGGAGGCGTCCACATGCTCCCGATCCGCGCGCCTTTCTGCCGTCAGCACGGGGTGGACGTCGGCGACCGGGTCGAGCTGACGCTGCTGCGATGAACGCAACCGATCAGGCGCCCATGGCCGCCAGGTTGCGCGCCAACGTCTCGTAGAACTCCTCCGGGGGCTGGTGCAGCCGGGACTTGATCCCGCGGGACCAGTCGTCGGCGAGCACCTCGGCCGCCCCCGCCTCGACCCCGTCGAGGGTTGCCGCCACGAGCTCCGCCGGGGCGAGCTTGGGCGCATCGAAGCCGGCCGTCATGTCCGTGTCGGCCAGCCCCAGGTGCACGCCCGTCACCAGAGTGCCCTGCGGCTCCAGCTCGAGGCGTAACCCGTTGGTCATCGCCCACGCGGCCGCCTTGGTCAGGTGGTACGACGTGGCGCCGGGGGTGGCGAACCAGCTCAGGGCGGAGAGGATGTTGACCACGGCGCCACCGCCGTGGGAGGCGAGAGTCGGGGCGAAAGCCCTGATCATCCGCAGGTGCCCGAGGAAGTTGGTCTCCATCTCGCCCTGCAGTGCGTCGAGGGAGCCGTCCACCAGAGAGGTCCCCGCCTGCACGCCGGCATTGTTGATGAGCAGGTCGACGTCGGTGGCGATCTCCGCCGCCGCCCGGACCGAGCCGGGATCGGTGATGTCCAGGGTGAGCGTGCGAACCCCGGGCAGGTCCACGGAGTGAGGCGTGCGAGAGGTGGCGTAGACGGTGCGCGCCCCGCGGTCGAGGAGCCCGCTGACGAAGGCGCGTCCGAGCCCTCGATTGGCGCCGGTGACGAGTGCGACTGAATTGTTGATGTCCATGTGAGGAACGCTAAGAGCTGACACCAATGTTAGAGGCAACGCGATCTGGAGCACACCATGACCACCACAGAAGGAATGATGCGGATCGGTGAGGTGGCGCAGCGCGCCGGCGTCTCCGTGCGCTCGGTGCGCTACTACGAGCAGCAGGGCCTGGTCAGCGCCGAGCGCAGCCCGTCGGGCCAGCGTCTGTACACCGCCGATGTCGTGGAGCGGGTCCGGTTCATCCAGGAGATGTTCACCGCGGGCCTGACCAGCCGGGACGTCGCCCAGCTGATGCCGTGCAAGGAGGCCGGTCACGCCGACGCGGAGCAGCGCAGCATGCTCCGCGCCGTGCGTGAGCGGGTCCGGGCCAGGGCCGAGGAGCTGCAGGACACCCTGCGCCGGCTCGACGACGTCATCACGGTGACCGACGGCCATCCGTGAGCCCGCCCGTGACCTCACTCGGCCCTGCTGGGCGGGGCCATCGCCATCGTGATCAGCTTCGTCGCCTTCAGCGGGACCTACATCGGGGTCGCGATCGCCGAGGGGATCACGGCTCGCTCATCGTGACCACGACCTTCCCCGTGCCTCGCCCCCGGCCCAGGCTCGCGAGGGCCTCGGCGCCGCGCTCGAGCGGATAGCGCGCGCTGACCGTCGGCCGCAGCCGGCTGCCCTCCACCAGGTCGAGCAGGGCGGCGAGGTCCTCCCGGGATTCGTGGGAGACCAGCATGACCAGGCGCTGCCGGGAGACAGGGTTCAGCAGCGCCGCCAGCGCGGAGCGGCCCAGCCCGCCGGCCACGGCCCGTTCGGGCTCAGAACCGACGATGACCAGCGTGCCCGTCGGCGTCAGTGCCGAGCGCAGGCGCCGCAGCGGGCGGTGGCCGCCGGTGTCGATGATGGCGTCGAATGGGCCGCGCTCCAGCGGGTCCTCCCGGGTGTGGTCGATGACCTCCGCGATGTCCAGCTCGCGCACCAGCTCGACCTTCCCGGTGCTGCAGGCCCCGGTCACCGCCGCGCCGTCGGCCCGTGCGATCTGAGCGGCGAGATGCCCCACGCCGCCCGCGGCGCCGAGCACGAGCACCCGCTGACCGGGCCGCACCTGAGCCGCGTCGCGCACTGCATGCAGCGCCGCGCAGCCGGAGACGGGCAGGGCCGCGGCCTCCTCGGCGCCCAGCGTGTCCGGGCGCCGGTGGAGCCGGTCGGCCCGGGCCCGCGCGAACTCGGCCAGGGATCCGTCACCGCTGCAGGCCAGGCCGAACACTTCGTCACCGACCGCGAATCCCTCGACGTTTTGTCCGAGTGCGTGGACGCGCCCGGCGAGATCGCTGCCCAGCACACGGCCCTCCCGCCCGGGGCGCGAGAGCCGCACCATGGCCGGCCGGCCCTCGAGGAGATGGACCACGCCGGCATCGAGCCCCGCGGCCGCCACCTCCACCACGACCTCTCCCGGCCCCGGCTGCGGCATCGGCCGCTCCCGCAGCGGCAGCGTCTCCGGCCCTCCGAAGCGCTCCTGGACGAGTGCGCGCATAACATTCCCCTTACGCCGTAAGCCTTACGCTGTAAGTCAACGTAGGCTGGCTTCGCGCGGACGTCAAGGGCGGTCTGCGGCCGAGGGAACGGACGAGGGGGCGGACGACGGATGGACTCGCGGCGGTCGACGCAGCGCGCAGCGCTCACACCGGAGCGCATCGTCGCGGCGGCGCTCGAGCTGGCCGACGCCGACGGCATCGCGGGCGTCTCCATGCGCGCGGTCGCCGGCCGCCTGGGCGTGCAGGCGATGTCGCTGTACAACCACATCCCGGGCCGCGAGGCCCTGCTCGACCACATGGTCGATGCCGTCTTCTCCGAGATCTCCCCGCCCGATCCCGCGGCCGGCTGGCGGGCCGCGATGGAGCAGCGAGCCTGCTCCGCGCGCGCCGTGCTCGCGCGCCACCACTGGGCCGTCGGCCTGCTCGACTCCCGCAGCCGGCCGGGCCCGGCCACGCTCGAATACCACGAGGCGACCCTGCGCTCCCTGCGCACCCACGGCTTCTCCGTCCCGGCCACCGCGCACGCCGTCGCCGCACTGGACGCCTATATCTACGGGTTCGTGCTGCAGGAGGTGAGCCTGCCGTTCTCCATCCCCGATGAGCTCGAAGCCGTCGCGGAAGCCCTCCTGGACGAGGAGACGGCCCGCCGCTACCCCTTCTTCACCGAGTTCGCCCGGACCCATGCGCTGCAGCAGGGCTACGACTTCGGCGCCGAGTTCGAGCACGGCCTGACGATGCTGCTGGATTCCCTCGCCCCCGACCGGCCGGACGTTCCCACCTCTTGACGTCGGTCCCCCGAGCGGGGAGATTGAGCGCACAGTCACACGACGCAGTCTCAGCCCCAGAAAGCAGGGAGCGCGATGAGCACGAGCACAGTCGAGAGATCACGAGGAAGCTACGTCGATCGTCCGTCGTCCAGTTCGCTGGCCGACGTCGTCGAGATCATCCTGGACAAGGGCCTGGTCATCGACGCCTACGTCCGCGTCTCGCTGGTCGGGATCGAGATCCTGACGGTCGACCTCCGCGTCGTCATCGCCAGCGTCGACACGTACCTCCGCTTCGCCGAGGCCACCAACCGGCTCGACCTCACCCAGCAGGGCGGGCGCGATCTGCCCGACATGATGGGCGGCATGGTCGAGGACGGCGCCCAGGGCAAGACCAAGGGCGCGGTCCAGGGCCTGAAGGACGCCGTCATGCCCGGCAAGGGCGATTCGGACGGCGATGAGCAGAGCGCCGAGCAGAACAAGCAGAAGCAGGCCTCGGAGTCCGAGTGACATCGACCCCTGCCATGACCACCGAGACCTCTGACCTGTACCTGTACGGCGTCGTGCCGTCGGACTACGAGGTCCCGGGCGACCTCCAGGGCGTGCAGGGCAAGCCCGTGCGCACGGTCGGCTCCGGCCGCACCGCCGCAGTGGTGGGCGAGCTGGAGCCGACCGAGGCACTGGGCACCCCCGACGACCTGATGGCGCACACGCGCGTGCTCGATGCCATCGGCCGGACGCGTCCGGTGCTGCCGATGGCCTTCGCGACCGTGCTGGAGGGTGACGCCGACGTCGAGGCCGACGTGCTCGCACCCCGCGAGGACGTCTACGTCCAGGCGCTGGAGCACCTCGAGGGACACACCCAGTACACGCTCGCCGTGCGGTTCGACCGCGACCAGGCACTGCGCGAGATCGTCACCGGCAACGACGAGGCGGCCCGCCTGCGCGAGGCGATCGCCGGGACCAGCGAGGACGAGACCCGTCCGCAGCGGATCCGGCTGGGCGAGATCATCGTGCGCACCCTGGAGAGCTGGCAGCCGGCGGAATCCGACATGGTCCTGGCCCGGCTCCGCGAGGTCACCGCCGACGTCTCCGTGCGCAGCACGGGCGGGGCGGACGACGTGGTCGAGGCCGCGGTGCTGGTGCCCCGGGCGGAGCTCGAGCCGTTCGAGGCCGCGATCGAGGACCTCGCCCGCGAGCACCACGAACGCCTGCGCTTCCGACTGGTGGGGCCGCAGGCCCCGTACGACTTCGTGCCGGAGGTGTAGGGAGCATGGGACTGTTCTCCGCCCTCCTGGGCGCACCGCTGCTGCCGATGCGGGGCACCGTCTGGGTCGCCGAGCAGGTGCTCGAGGAAGCCGAGCGCCAGTACTACGATCCCGCCGCGATCCGCCGCGCCCTCGAGGAGGTCGCCGACGCCCGCCAGGCCGGCAGCATCGACGAGGACGAGGCCGACCGGCTCGAACGCGAACTGGTCGCCCGGCTGATGGAATCGACCCGCCGAGCCCGCGCGAAGGAGACACCATGAACGACGACGAGAACCAGCAGCAGGGCCACGGCGAGGACGACGAGCAGCAGAGCCAGGGCCAGGGCGAGCAGCAGAGCCGCCGCGTCTCCGCCGTCGACGCCGTCAAGAAGGCCCTCGACCAGTTCAGCACTCTGACCGGCCGGGCCCCCGAGTCCGTCGTCGGCGTCCGCTGGCACGAGGACCGCTGGAAGGTGCGCCTCGAGGTGGTCGAGTCCCGCCGCGTCCCGGACAGCGCCGATCTGCTGGCCGAGTACGAGGTCGATCTCGACGGCGGAGGCGACCTGCTCTCCTATGATCGGAAGGACCGATACGTCCGCGGCCGCCCCTCGGACTGAGTCCCGGGTCCCGACAGTCAGGAGTCAGTGATGAGCATGGTCAACCAGTCCGGCCGCGCGATGGAGCCCCAGCGCGACCGCGAGGGGACCCTCCTGCACGTCGTCGAGACCCTGCTGGACAAGGGGCTCGTCCTCAACGCCGACATCATGGTCTCCGTCGCCGGCGTCGAGCTGCTGGGCATCCGGATCCGCGCGGCCCTGGCCTCGTTCGAGACCGCAGCCCGCTACGGCCTGGACTTCCCCGCCGGCACGGACCGCGACACCGTCGCCTGGCGCGAGGCCATCGAGCAGAAGGACACCTGCCCGCAGTGCGGCAAGCGCGCCGAGCTCAAGCAGCTGATGAACGAGTTCTGCCCCTGGTGCGGCTGGCAGAGCGCGAAGTCGAAGAGCCTCGAGGCGGGGGAGACCCGGGAGCTGGACTCCGCGGCGCAGGCCGACGCGGGGACCCGGGACGACTGAGGCCGCCGTCGTGGCCGAGCCCTCCGAGGGATCCCAGCGCGCCCTGGAACCCACGCGCGACCCCCGCGCGACCCTGCCGGATCTCATCGAGGTCCTGCTGAACAAGGGCGTCCACCTGGACCTGGACCTCATCATCTCGGTGGCGGAGATCCCGCTGATCGGGGTGAACCTGCGCGCGACCATCGCCGGCATCGAGACCATGCTGGAGTACGGCATGATGCGCCAGTGGGACGAGCAGACCCGCGCCTGGGTGCGCGCCTCGATGGCCCGCCACCTGCCGCTGGCCGACGGGGAGGACCTGATCGCCAAGATGGCCGGCGGCCACTACCAGGAGGGCTTCCACCGCACCTGGCGCCCCGGCAGCGCCTACCTCACCGACCGGCGCCTGATCATCCAGCGCCGCGATCCCGCCGAGACCCTCTGGCAGGCGCCGCTGGCAGCGATCACCGCGATACGCCCGATTCGCGAGGACTCCGTCGGCGGCGAGCAGCGCACCCGGATCCTGGTCACGCTCGAGGACGGGACCGAGTCCAAGCTCTCCGCCGTCGAGCCCGACCGCCTCATCTCACTCGTCCGCGAGCAGACCGGGCTGACAGGCGACGACGAGCCCGTCGACGTCGGCCCTCTGCGCGAGGGGCCCATGTGGTACCTCGAACCGCGGGCCGACGGGGGGATCTGGCGCACCGGCCGGGCGGTGCTCAGCGCCGACGAGGGCCTGGTGTGGAGATCGCCGCTGGACATGCGGGCACCGGTGCGGATCCAGCCGGCCGAGATCACCGCGGCGGAGCTCACGGACGTGCCCGACCCCACGGCCGACGCGACGATCCTCGAGCTCACCACCGCCGACGGCACGATCCGCCTCTCGGCCCCGGACATCGCACAATGGCAGCAGCAGCTCCAGGAGCGGAAGGAGGTCTCCCATGGCACTGGAAGTCGATGAGGCGAGCCTCAAGCACGGCGTGCTCACCCTGGTGGTCACGCTGGTCGAGGTGATCCAGGAGGCGCTGGAGACCCAGGCCGTGCGCCGGATGGAGGGCGGCGATCTCACCGAGGAGGAGCAGGACCGGCTGGGCGAGGCGCTGCTCGAGCTCGATGAGGCCATGGAGCAGATCAAGGCCGAGCACGGCATCACCGACTCCGTCACCGACCTCCACCACGGACTCGACGACGTCGTCGACGAGGTGGTCGACAAACTGATCAATCCCGCCCGCTGGGCCGAGGAGCAGCGGAAGGACACCACTGGATGAGCGAGCTGTACGTCTATGCGGTCGTTCCGGCCGGCCCGTTCCGCCCACGCGTCCGCGGCATCGACGGCAAGGAGCTGGACGTCGTCACCTCCGAGGCTGCCGGCGTCGCCGCCGTCGTCCACGCTCATGACGCGCCGCCGTACGAGGGGCCCGACGACGAGGTCAAGCGCTGGATCCTCGAGCACAGCGACGTGGTCGAGGACGCCTGGAACGGGGCCGGCGCGGTACTGCCCGTGTCCTTCAACGTGATCGTGCGGCCGGACGACGAGACGGGCGCCTCGGCCGCCGATCAGCTGCGGGCCTGGCTGGAGTCCACCGGGGACGGCCTGGCGCGCCGGCTCGGCGAGCTCGACGGGACCGCCGAGCTGCGCATCGAGATCTCCCTGGACCGTGAGGAGCACACGCAGGCAGACCCGGAGATCGCGCGTCAGCTGGAGGAGTTGGCCGATCGTCCCGCCGGGGTGCGCCGGCTGATGGAGAAGAAGCTCGAGAAGACCTCGAAGGAGCGCACGGATGCGGCGGCCGACGAGCTGTATCCCTCGTGGCGCTCGCGGATCGCCGCCCACTGCCTCGAGATCGAGGAGTACCGCGCGCCGGTCCGCGAGGCCTCTCTGGTGCCGGTGATCACTGCCGCCTGCCTGGTCCGGGCCGATGCGACCCGGGCCCTGGGCGCGGAGCTCGCCGAGATCGACGACTCCCTTCCCGCCGCCCGCATCCGCTTCCTGGGCCCCTGGCCCCCGTACTCCTTCGCGGACGTCGGCGCGCCGCAGTAGCCTCAGCCGAAGATCGCTCGCAGTGTCACGACACTGATGGCGCCGATGAGTCCGGCGCACGGCAGGGTGATCACCCAGGCCAGTGCGATGGGCCGCATCAGCTTCCAGTTCGCGGCCCGGTTGACGATGCCGACGCCGAGCACGGCGCCGATGAGGATGTGCGTGCTGGAGACGGGCAGGCCCAGCACCGAGGCCGCCATGACCACGCCCGCGGCGGAGAGCTCGGCGGCGAAGCCCGAGGCCGGATGCATCGTGGTGAGGTTCGTGCCGACGGTGCGGATCACCCGTCGGCCGATGAACCACAGCCCCGCCATCAGCGCGACACCGCAGGTGACCATGGCCGGCAGCGGCACGGCGGCCTCCGCGTCGATGGATTGGTTGCGCAGCACGTCGATCACCGCGGCGAACGGGCCGATGGCGTTGGCGATGTCGTTGGAGCCGTGGCTGAAGGCGAACGCGGCGGCGGTGAAGACCTGCATCCAGCTGAACATGAGGAACGTCGAGCGCGAGAGCGTCTGGTCCTTCAGGGTCTTGGCGAAGATGAACACAGCCATCCACACGGCGGCCCCGATCATGCCCATGATCAGGAAGTTCCCCACCGAGCTGATCTCCAGGTGGAGATTCTTCAGCCCCTTGAACAGCAGCATCGAGGAGATGACGATGGAGCCGAACGCCGCCAGCAGCGGCACCCAGGTCTCCAGCGCCCGATGGGTGTCCACCGCGTCCCGATCGGACTCGATCTCGTGGAGGCGGCGGAAGTAGTCCGATTCGAGCTCCTCGGGATCGACATCGTGCTGGGTGACCGTCACGGCGTCGCGGGTCATCGCGTTGGTGTAGGAGATCTGCTGGAGCTCGTCGAGCCGCTCGAAGTCCCTGCGGTGCTCGCGGCGCAGCTCGGCCCGCTTCTGCTTGAACTCGCGCAGCTTGGCGTCGGCCTCCTCGTTGTAGACCAGGATGTGCTGCTTGATCCGGCCGAACAGGAACCAGGCGACGGCTCCGCCGAGGACGGGGGAGAGCACCCAGGAGAAGGCGATCTGGCCGATCTGGCCCCACTGGATCATCTCCGCGCCGCCCGCACCGGTGACGACGCCGAGGGTCAGGGCGGCCCCGACGATGCCGCCGATGATCGAGTGGGTGGTCGAGACCGGCCAGCCCATGCGGGTGGCGATCAGCAGCCAGACGGCCGCGCCCAGCAGGGCGGACATCATGATGAACACGAAGTCCATGGGGGCGAGGTCCACGGCGCCGAGGTCCACGATGCCGCTGCGGACCGTGTCGGTCACCTCGCCGCCGGCGAGCACGGCGCCGCTGACCTCGAAGATCGCCGCGACCATGAGGGCCTGCTTCATGCTCAGGGTGCCGGCGCCGACGGAGGTGCCGAAGGAGTTGGCGACGTCGTTGCCGCCGATGTTGAAGGCCATAAACAGCCCGAAGATGATCGTGGTGATCAGGATCGTGCGGTTCGCCTCGTCCCCGATGTAGTCGAAGGACCACAGGGTGAAGCCGATCAGTGCGATGGCCATCAGCAGGCCGAAGCTGACATGCCACCAGCGGTCCGGGCCGAGGAACCCGGCCTTCTCGGTGGGGATGTCTGCGCGGGGCGGGGCGGTGTCCTGAGACATGTGAGGAGCTCCCGAGGGATGAGAGGACTGTCCGCCCACAGGGTGCGCCGCGCGGGGAGAATCCAGGTGACCTCTCAGTGGACACCTGAGGACGGACCGCCGAACTCCGGGAAGCTCGAGGCGTACAGCGGTCAGCGCGACAGTTACCGAACCGTGACAGCGCGTCCCGGGCGGTGGCCGAATACTGATCGGATCCTCGCCCCGGCCCAGTCTCGGGTATATGTCCAGCACTGCGACGCACTGCCCGTACTGTGCCCTGCAGTGCGCCCAGACGCTCACCGCCACCGATGGGGAGCCGCTGGAGGTGGACGGCCGCGACTTCCCCACCAACCGCGGCGGCCTGTGCCGCAAGGGCTGGACCTCGGCGGAGGTCCTCACCGCCCCGGACCGGATCACGACGCCCCGGCTGCGTACGGCCGACGGGCAATTCCGCGACGCGAGCTGGGACGAGGCCCTCGACGTCGTCGCCTCCGGCATCCGCGAGCAGCAGGCCCGCCGCGGCGCGGACGCGGTCGCGGTGTTCGGCGGTGGGGGCCTGACCAATGAGAAGGCCTACGCGCTGGGCAAGTTCACGCGGGTCGTGCTGGGCTCGCGCTTCATCGACTACAACGGCCGCTTCTGCATGTCCGCCGCCGCGACCGCCTCGAACCGCTCTCTCGGGCTGGACCGCGGTCTCGGGTTCCCGCTCGCCGATCTCGGCGGCGCGGACGCGGTGCTGCTGCTGGGCTCGAACGTCGCCGCGACCATGCCCCCGTTCGTCCAGCATCTGGCCGGAGTGCGGGAACGGGGCGGGCTCGTCGTGCTCGACCCGCGCGCCTCGGCCACCGCGGCGCTGACGTCCGACGGGGCCGGCACCCACCTCGCCCCTGTGCCAGGCACCGACCTGGTGGTGATCCTGGCCCTGATCCACGTGGTCCTCGCCGAGGGACTGGTCGACGGGGAATACGTCGCCGAGCGCACCAGCGGGCTCGAGGATCTGCGCGCCGCCGCGGGCCTGTGGTGGCCCGAGCGCGCCGAAGCCGTGTGCGGGATCGGCGCCGATCAGATCCGCGGCGTCGCGCGCTCTCTCGCCGCGGCGTCCCCGTCCCGTGGCGGAGGTGGCGCCTACATCCTCACCGGCCGCGGCGTGGAGCAGTCCACGCAGGGCACCGCGACGGTCACCGCCGCCATCGACCTGGCCCTGCTGCTGGGACTGATCGGCCGGCCCGGTTCGGGGTACGGGCCCATCACCGGCCAGGGCAACGGCCAGGGCGGTCGCGAGCACGGACTGAAGTCCGACCAGCTGCCCGGCTACCGCCAGATCGCCGACCCCGCCGCCCGCGAGCACGTCGCCGGTGTCTGGGGCATCGACCCCGATTCCCTGCCCGGCCCCGGCGTGCCCGCCGTCGAGCTGCTCAGCATGCTCGGCACCCCGGACGGCCCCAGCGCCCTGATCGTCAGCGGCGCCAACGTCGTCGTCTCCGCCCCCAACTCGGCGGCGGTGCGGGAGCGTCTGGCCTCGCTCGATCTCCTCGTGGTGCTGGACACCGTGCCCTCGGAGACCGCCGAGTGCGCCGACGTGATCCTCCCCGTCGCCCAATGGGCCGAGGAGGAGGGCACCATGACCAACCTCGAGGGTCGCGTGATCCGTCGCCGCCGCGCCCGGCCGGCACCCGGTGAGGCCCGCAGCGAGCTGTGGATCTTCCACGAGCTCGCCGCCCGTCTCGGCCACCCCGAGGGTTTCCCGACGGACGCCTCGGCCATGTTCGACGAGCTGGCCCTCGCCTCCGCCGGCGGCCGCGCCGACTACGCCGGTCTCAGCCATGAGCGCCTCGACCGCGAGGGCAGCATCCAGTGGCCGTGCCCGGCTCCGGATCATCCCGGCACTCCGCGGGTCTTCCTCGACGGCTTCCCCACGCCCGACGGCCGTGCACGCCTGATCCCCGTGGAGCACCACCTCTCGCACGACGACGTGCGCACCGACGCCCCGATCCACCTGACCACCGGGCGCCTGCTCGAGCAGTACCAGTCCGGGGCGCAGACCCGCCGGGTGCCGTCGCTGCTGGCGGCCCGGCCGGAGTCGTTCGTCGAGATGCACCCCCTGCTCGCGGACCGGCTCGGCATCGAGGAGGGCGACGGCGTCCACCTGCGCACGCGTCGCGGGGAGACCACCGCGCCCGCACGGATCACCGAGGCCATCCGCCCCGACACCGTGTTCATGCCCTTCCACTACTCCGGGCCGGGCAGCGCCAACCTGCTGACGAGCGACGCCACCGACCCGTTCTCCGGGATGCCCGGATTCAAGATGACCGCCGTCGAGATCACCCCCCAGGAGAGGAGTCCCGCATGAGGATCGTCGTGATCGGACACGGCATGGTCGGCTCCCGGTTCGCCGCCGACATCGTGCGCGCCGACCCGTCGGCCCAGGTCACCGTGCTGGGCCAGGAGGACCACCAGCCGTACAACCGCGTGATGCTCTCCTCCCTGGTCGCGGGGAAGACGGATGCCGGATCCCTCGCGCTGGAGACCGAGTCGAGCGACCGCCTGCGGGTGCTGCGCGGGGTGCGCGCCGTCAGCATCGACCGCGCCCGGCGCGAGGTGACCGACGCCCGCGGCGAGCTGCACACCTACGACCGGCTCGTGCTCGCCACCGGCTCCGCCCCGCGGATCCCCGACGTGGCCGGCCTGCGCGCCGCCGACGGGCTCGCCGGCGGCATCAGCGCCCTGAAGGACCTCGACGACGCCCGACGGATCCTCGAGACCGCGGGGCGCGCCGAACGGGCTCTTGTCCTGGGAGCCGGCGTGCTCGGCCTCGAGGTCGCCACCGGCCTCGCCGCCCGGGGACTGCGCGTCACGCTGGTCCACCACCGCGACCGGCTGATGGAGCGGCAGCTGGACCCGGATGCCTCCGAGATCGCCCGCACCTCCCTGGAGCGGCTCGGCATCGACGTCGTCACCGGCGTCACCGCTGCTCGCGCCACCCTCGAGAGGGGCCGGGTGGCGAGCGTGGAGCTCTCCGACGGCAGCTCGCACCCGGCGCAGCTGATGGTGCTGTGCGCCGGCACCGTCCCGCACGTGGCGCTGGCCTCCGAGGCGGGGCTCGAGTGCGATCGCGGCATCGTCGTCGGCCATGATCTCGCGACCACGCTGGATCCAGCCGTGTTCGCCATCGGGGACTGCGCCCAGCCGCCGGAAGGGGCGAGCGGCCTGGTCGCGCAGGGCTGGGAGCATGCCCGCCGGCTCGTCGAGTCCTGGACACCGCGCAGCGCGGACGCGCCGGTCGCACCGGCCGCCGCGACGGACTCGCTGCGCGGGCGCGAGCTGGTGCGCGTCAAAGCCGTCGGCTTCGCGCTGGTGGCGATGGGCCGCATAGATCGGCCCGAGCCGGAAGCACATGCGCCGCGGTCAGTACGCCTGAGCGACCCCTCCGGCGGCCGCTACACCGAGGTGGTGGTGCAGGAAGGCCGGCTGATCGCCGCCACCGTGATCGGGGATGACGAGGCGGCGGCCTCGCTCAGCGCGGCCTTCACCCGCCGCACGCCGGTCCCGCGCGACCCGGTGCATCTGCTCGCCAGGCCACTGGCGTCCCAGGCGGCGGCTCCCGTGCGCCGGCCGCAGGAGATGGACGACGCCGACGTGATCTGCCAGTGCAACGGGGTCACCAAGGGCACGATCTGCGGGGCCATCCGCTCCGGATGCGCCACCCCGGCGGCCGTCTCCAAGGCCACCCGCGCCGGCACCGGCTGCGGCACCTGCCGCTCCCAGCTCGAGGAGCTCATCGCGACGGACGACGGTCAGGTGCCGGCGATCCTCGACCCCTCGGCCGCCGCGGAGCATCAGCCGGCCTGAGCGACGGGCCGGCGAGCCTGCATGAGCCGATCGGCGCCCGCGACCCGCGCGACCAGGGCGAGCCGCGCCCGCCGCGGCAGCAGTCCCGCGACCCACGCGACCGGACCCGTCGACCGGTTCGCCTCGGCGGTCGGGCCGGGGACGGGTCTCTCGACGGCGCGCAGCATGGCCGTCGCCACCTGCTCCGGGGTCTTCCGGTTCCCGCTGTACTGCTCGCCGCCGATCCGGTCGAAGAATTCGGTGGCGGTCAGGCCGGGGGCGAAGGCCACGGTGCGGATACCGCTGCCGCGCAGCTCCCACCACAGGGCCTCGGTCAGCGCGATCCCGAAGTTCTTCGTCGCGGCGTAGGTGGCCATGCCCGGGATCGGCTGGTACCCCGCTTCGCTGGTGACGTTTATCAGCATGCCGTGACCCGCCGCGCGCAGGTCGGGGAGGAAGGTGTGGCACAGGTCGACCACGGCGGCGATGTTCACGGCGATCTCGTCGGCCAGTCGTTCGGGGTCCTCGTCCTCGAACGCTCCGTCGCTGCCGAAACCGGCATTGTTGACGAGGCTGGTGACGCCCACTCCGCGCCGCGCCAGCTCGTCGCGGATCGCCGGGCCGGGACGACGCACGGAGAGGTCGGCCGGGACGGTCTCGACGCGGATGTCGTGAGCGTTCCGCAGCTCATGGGCGAGGGCGTCGAGCCGGTCGATCCGGCGCGCCACCAGAACGAGGTCGGAGCCACGGGCGGCAAGCTCCCGAGCCACGGCACGGCCGATACCCGAGCTGGCGCCGGTGATGAGGGTGGTCTGTGAAGAGAAGTCGAGGTTCGTCATGACGCCACCATACGTCACGTATGGCACTGAGTGCCAGAAGTGGCGCAGAGGTCTGCTGGTCGATATCATCGCCGGATGACCGATTCCCCGGAGAGCCTTCGCGACCGCACCCGGCGGGAGGTTCGCCGGCAGATCGCCCAGGCAGCGACAGGGCTGTTCGTCCAGCAGGGTTTCGAGGCCACGACGGTCGACCAGATCGCGGCGCAGACAGGCATCTCCCGTCGGTCGTTCTTCCGGTACTTCGCCAGCAAGGAGGACGTCGTCGTCGGTGAGCTGGCCGATCGGGGAGCGATCATGGCGGCCGCGCTCGCCGAGCGCCCGGCGGAGGAGTCGCCGTGGGATGCGATGAAGGCGGCCCTGCTCGAGCTGCAGGCGTCGATGCGAGTCAGTGACGAGATGGAACTGGAGTTCGGCCGGATCCTGTACGACACCCCGTCCCTGCGGGCACGCCACCTGGAGAAGCAGCTCAGCTGGCAGGAGCTGCTGGTCCCGATCATGGCCGAGCGCGTCCGGGCGGCGGATCCGGATTCGGCCATCGAGCCCGAGCTCGCCGCGGCCGCCATCGTGGTCGCCTCGCTCACCTGCCTCGATGTCGCGGGGGAGCACTGGATCCAGCAGAACGGCGCGGTCTCCCTCGAGCGCCTCTACGACGACGCCGTAGCCGCCGTCCGAAGCTGACCGCCGTGTCGGGGCAGCGCGCGCTCAACACTGATCTCGCGTAGGTCGCGCTGCTGTCGCGTCGTCCCGGGCGCTGCGCCATGAGCAGGCCGGCCGTGAGCAGGGGCGGCGGGACTCGGGCGCGGCATGATGGGCGCGATCACGCAGGGCGGCGTGCAGCCATGCCCAGGCGCCGGCCCTGGACTATCTGCTGTCCCCGCCGAGCGCGCCGATGACGGACCTGACGACCAGGTCCACCCGTGCCCCCACATCGTCCGGCGCGGTGCTGCCCGGTGCCGAGAGGGCGGGGGAGCCGGCCGGGAGCTCGTGGGCTTCGTGCAGAAGTGCCAAGCACACCCGCCGGCCCCACGCGGTGTCATCGACGGTGATGTCTCCCGCGGTGTGCAGGCGCCTGAGCAGCAGATCCAGGCTCTGCGCGATCTCGGGATCCGATGCCGGTGAACCGGGCTCTTCCGGTCCCGGAGTGATGGAGAGGACGAACGGACGGGCCAGCTTGAGCTCGAAGATCCGCTCGACCACGCGATAGAACGCGACCAGGGGCGGCACGGTGGTGACGCGGGCCTGCTCGAGAGCCTCCCGGTAGCGCCGGTTCTGGTCCCGCACCAGCGCGTCGAGCAGCACCTGGCGCGAACTGAAGTGACGGTGCACGGTGGCGCGAGCGACCCCGGCGACCTGCGCGACACGGTCCAGGGACGCGTTGGGGTCGCCGGCGTAGACCTCCTGCGCGGCATCGAGGATGCGGGCGATGCTCTCCCGCGCATCTGCACGCAACGGTCGAGTCCGATCGGCGTCGTTCATCGGCTGCGCTCCATGAGGGCATCGTACTGCGCCGAAGCCTACCGTGTTCAGCCTGCAACTGAGACAGCTATGCCTCAGCTATTGACATAACTTCGATCCCGGGGTTTCACTACTCGTACCTCATTCAGTCGGACATCGGAGACACCATGGATCTCGACCTCGCAGGCAAGCGCGTACTGGTCACCGGAGCGAGCAAGGGAATCGGTCTGGCGACCGTGCGCGCCTTCCTCACTGAAGGGGCCTCGGTCACCGCGGTCGCTCGTCGCAGCACGCCTGAGCTGGAGGCCTCGGGGGCTGCCTTTGTCGCGGCCGACCTGGCGACCTCGGAGGGCCCCGGACGGATGGTCGACGCGGTGCTCTCGGCCGATCCGCGACTCGACGTCCTGGTCAACGCCGCCGGAGGAGGTGACGTACCGGATGGGGTGCTGGGCGATCCCTTCGGCGGGGACGACGGCATCTGGGACGCGACCTTCTCGCTCACCCTCTACTCGGCGGTGCGCACGATCCGTGCGGCGCTGCCGGCACTTGCGGCGACCCGCGGGGCGATCGTGAACATCGGCTCGGACTCGGTGCTGCTTCCGGGGAGCGTCCCCGCGCCGTACCCGGCCGCCAAAGCCGCGCTCATCACGTTCTCCCGTGGACTGGCGGAACGAGTGGCGCCGTCCGGGGTCCGGATCAATGTCGTCACTCCGTCGGCGACCCGCACGCCGCTGCTGACCGGAGCGGACAGCCTGGTGGCCAAGCTGGCGGCCGAGATGGGGGTCACGCACGAAGAGCTCCTCGAGCAGTTCCCGGCGCAGAACGGGATGGTCACGGGCAAGCTGATCGAACCCGATGAGATCGCCCGGACCATCATCCTGCTCTCGTCGCCGACCATGCCCAGCGCGGTCGGCTCGAACTGGGCCGTGCACGGCGGATCACTGAAGATGCCGGCGTGAGGGTGCCTGTTCAGGGGGCACGGTCGGGCCGATCCAGCCCGGCGAGCTGCCGCGCCAGGGTTCGCTGGAGGGCCGGCATCCGGCCCGCCAGGGACAGCGCGATGTTGCGCACCGGACGCGCCGCGCCGGGCACGGTGGCCAGCGACGTGAGCCGCCCGGCGAGACGGATGACGTGGCGGGCCTTGGGCAGCTGGACGTCGGAGTAGGTCTCGAGCACCGCGTCCGAGGCACCGTCGAGCACCTGCGCGAGGGCCCGGCCGAGATGGACGGCGTCATCGAGACCGAGGTTCATGCCCTGGCCGCCGGCGGGGGAGTGGACGTGGGCGGCATCGCCGGCGAGCAGGATCCGCCCGGCGCGGAAGGAATCGGCCAGTCGCTCGTGCACGCGGAAGCGGGAGCCCCAGATGACCTCCTCGACGACCGCGGGCCGCCGCTTCGGGCCGCGAGTATCGAGCAGGCGCTGGACGAAGGGGACGTCGGGATGCTCGGGCGCCTCGGGAACGGTGGCCACCACGCGGTGCAGCCCGTCGGGCAGCGGGACGAACACGAGCGTCCCGGCCGGGGAGAAGTACAGGATGGCGTCCCGGCCGGGCACGCCGGAGCTGAGCCGCACGTCGGCGAGGCTGAAGGGCTGCGAGACCGTATCTCCGGTGAAGCTGATGCCGGACTGCTCGCGCACCGTGCTGTGCATCCCGTCGGCGCCGACGACGTACTCGGCTCGCACCTGCCGTCCGTCCTCGAACGTCGCGATGACCCCGTCGGCCTCCCGGTCGAGCCGTTCGACGGTGGCGGGCCGGACCACCTCGCCCCCGAGCTCGCGGAGCCGGGCGAGCAGGTAGGCCTCGGTGTCCGCCTGGGAGAGCATCAGCGCGTACGGGTAGTCGGTCGGGAGGTTGCTGAACGGCGCCGGCACCAGGATCGCGTCCCGGTCGCGCACGGTGAAGCGAGGGGTGTGGACACCGCGCTCGACCATCTCCTCGACCACCCCGTAGGGGCTGAGCAGCTCCAGGGTCCGAGGATGGACCACCGCGGCGCGGGAGGTGTTCGCGGCCTCGGCCTGGGAATCGACGACGGTCACCTCATGGCCGTGGTGGCGCAGCACGACGGCGGCGGCCAGTCCTACGGGTCCGGCACCGACGACGAGGACTCGGGTGGTGGCGGGCAGCATGGCGGTTCCTTCGGTCGGTCAACGCGTGTTGACCTCAGTGGATCACCGCCCGGCGGGTATGTCAACACGCGTTGACCTAGGATGGGGCCATGAGACGCTCCGCCGCCGAGACCAAGCAGCTGATCCGCGCCGCCGCCCGGGAGCGCTTCGCCCGCGACGGGTACGAGGGCACCACGATCCGGGCGCTCGCACAGGACGTCGGGATCGACCCGGCCCTGGTCATGCGTCACGTCGGATCGAAGGAAGCCCTCTTCGCGGACGCCGTGGACCTCGATCTGCGCCTGCCCGACCTCTCTCAGGTCCCCGCCGACGAGATCGGCGCCGTGCTCACCGCGCACTTCCTGGACCGCTGGGAGGGGGAGGACGAGCTGCTGATGATCCTGCTGCGCTCGGCCGCCACCACGCCCGCTGCCGCCGACCGGCTCCGGGCGATCTTCGCCGAGCAGGTGGTGCGGGCCGTCCAGCAGCTCGGGATCGAGCCGGCCGACGCCCGCCACCGCGCCGGGCTGGTCGCCACCCAGATGCTGGGGCTGGGGATGTGCCGCTACATCCTCCAGCTGCCCCCGGTGGTCGAGATGGACCGAGGGCAGGTCATCGACGCCGTCGGGCCCACGCTCCAGCGCTACCTGGTGCCATAAGCTGGCCGCATGGCTTCTTCGCACCCGACGATCAGCGACGTGGCGCGTCATGCCGGCGTGAGCGCGATGACGGTCTCCCGCGCGCTGTCGGGCACCGGGAACGTCAGCCCCGGGATGCGGGAGAAGGTCGAAGCCTCCGCCCGTGCGCTGGGCTACCGGCGCAACGAGAATGCGCGCAGCCTGCGCCCCGGCCACCGCAGCGGCCTGGTGGGCGTGGTGATCACGAACCTCACCAACCCCTATTACGCCGAGCTGCTGGACGGCATCGGGGAGATCCTCGGGGAGGACGGCCGACGGGTGCTCGTCGGCATCTCGCACGAGGACGTGGCGCAGGAGGCCACGCTAGTCGCGGACTTCGTGGGCCGGCAGGCCGAAGGGCTCATCGTGGTCCCCGCGGGCGGCTCTACCGAGCACCTCCAGCCTGAGCAGCGTCACGGCGTGCCGCTGGTCCTCGCCTCGCGCCGGGAGGACGGGGTCGACGTCGACTCCGTGCTGGTCGACGACATCCGCGGGGCGGAGGAGGCCACCGCGCAGCTGCTGGCCGAGGGCCACCGGCGCATCGCCTTCATGGGCAACGCGCTCTCCGTCTTCACCGGTCAGCGGCGGTACGAGGGCTTCGAGCGGGCCCACCGCGCCGCGGGCGTCCCGGTGCTGGCGCAGCTGGTGCGCCGGGCGCAGCAGGACGTGCGCGCCGCCGAGGTCGCCGCCGGGGAGCTGCTCGCGCTCGAGGAGGCGCCGACGGCCTTCTTCAGCGCCAACAACCGCAACATGGTCGGCGTGGTGAAGGCCGTCCACGCCGCCGGCCGCGAGCGGGGCGTGGACCTGTTCGATGAGGTCCGGCTGGCAGGGTTCGACGACTTCGACCTCGAGGAGCTGGTCCCCGGGGACATCTCGATCGTCACCCACGACGCCCGCGAGCTCGGCCGGACCGCCGCGGAGCTGCTGGTCATGCGCCTGCAGGGCAAGCGGACGGACCGGCCGACGCGCACGATCGAGCTTCCCACCCGGATCCGTACGCGCCGCCGCAGCTCCGCCGCACCGGTCTGACTCAGGTCGCCAGCGGGTAGTCCTTCGGCCTCCAGCCGAGCAGGGCGAACACCTGGATCGCCCCGGCCTGGTGCAGGGTCTGCGCGGTGGCGGACGGATCCGGCGCGCCGCCGCCTCCGGCCTGGAAGGAGAACAGGCCGCTCTCGGCGTCCCGGTTCTCGTCCCAGAGCCGCTGGGCGTAGGGCTCCATGACGCCTTCGATCTCGCTCAGGGTCTCCGGCACGACGGTGGTCGACAGCAGCAGGTTGGCGAACAGGATCGCGTTGAAGATGACCGGCTGGGCGTACAGGGTCTCCTGCGCGCCCCAGTGGTCCAGCGCCCCGCGCAGGTCCTCCCGGGCGGCCTCGAGGTAGGAGGCCTCCCCGGTGGTGCGGTGCAGCAGCGCCGCCGCCCCGATCATCGCACCGGAGTTGTAGGTCCACAGCGTCTCGTTGACGCTGCCGTCGGTGTCGATGCTGTTGGCGTAGAGGCCGGGCCCGCGGCGCATGGTCTCGTGCACCCAGCTCCACGTGCGGTGGGCCCACTCGAGGTACTGCTCGTCCCCGGTCAGCTCGTACAGGTGCGCGGCCAGCTCCGAGGTCAGGGAGGTGACGTTGGTGGCCCCGCGATGGGGGTTCCAGTCGGCGTCGACCCAGTGCATGCCGCCGGCAGGGTCCCAGGCGCGGGGGAGGAACTCGAAGATGCGCTCGGCGGCGGCGAGGGCGTCGGGATCCTGCGTGATCCGGTAGCGGCGGATCTGTTCGAGGCCGATCACCGCGTTGTCGTCGAAGTAGGAGTCACCGCCCGCACCGAGCGGCGGCACCGGATAGGAGGCGTACGACCCGCTCTCATCGTCCCAGTAGTGCTCGAGGGCGTCGAAGCGTGCCTCGAGATCGGTGCCGTAGCGTGTGCCGGCCGGCGGGAGCCGGTCGAGGTCGACGGTGGCTGCGGCGGTCTCCCTCGCGGTCCACACGAAGGCGTACGGGTCGCCGGCCTCGCCCTTCTCCTCGAGGTGGAGTCGCTGCTCGGGCAGATACGTGTGGCGCTGCATGGCGGCGTAGGTGTCCGCGGCGCGCCGGCGCCAGCGGCCGCGGGCGGGAGCGGCCGAGGCGGGCGCCGCCGCCCACGGCAGCATCGCGGCAAGGCCCGTGGCACCGAGTCCGAGGGTCAGCGAACGGCGGGAGGGTCGGGGCACGCGGGTCATGAATCGCTCCTTGTCAGCAGCACCGCGGTCATCTCCCACGGTGCGAGGTCCACGGCGATCCCGCTCTCGCCGACGCTGAGGTCGGCGAGCGGATCACCCAGATAGGTGGCACGGTGCGCGGCGGCGACCGTGCCGGTCGGGCGGAGGAGCACGGTGACGGGCTCCTCGGCATAGGACTGCAGACGCACCAGGCGGGTGCCCGTCCTCCCGCCCGGTGTCACGCCGATCAGGCGCACCCGGTCGTCGTCCAGCTCCAACAGCGACCACTCGGCCGGGGCAGCGGCTGCGCCGCCCTGCCCGCCGGTGGCGAGCACCCCGAGCAGGGGATGGGTCAGCTGCGAGGCCGTCCGGTGCGCCAAAGCGGGCGTGGAGACGTCTTCGCCAGCGCGGCGCACGCCGATCGCGTAGCGGAACGTGGTCTCGAAGGCCTGCTCGACGGGGAAGTTGGTGTCCCACACGTTGTTGTGGATCCACGAGTACACGGTTCCCGGCTGGCGGGGCGACATGCTCTCGGGGAACGGGGCGTAGGGCAACGCGACCACCTCGGGGTGGACCAGCGGCGCGTCGGCCGTGGACCAGGCGACCGCCAGGGACTCGTCCTCGAAGGTCGCCCAGTCACGGATCGCCTTCATGTGCTGCGGGGCACCGGGCACCTCGGGCAGGTCCGGGCCGGTCACCCCGCCGGTGATCTCGTAGCGCGTGCGCGGCGCGTCGAGGGCGAAGGGGAAGGCGAAGAAGGCGCTCTCCTTCGTCATCGTGGTGGGCTTGGCCAGCCGGTTCTCGATCTCCACGTGCGCTGAGTCGCGGGGCAGGCGCAGGGTCACCCGCGCCCAGTCCACCCCGTCGGCCGGGAACTCGTAGGTCAGGCGCTGCTCGACGGGGGTGCTGGTGTGCTCCAGCAGCACCGCGGGCTTGGCGAGGCTGCGGCTGCCCAGCAGCTCGAGCTCCTCGGAGGAGGAGGTCTTGTTCGACTGATGGTTGTAGCCGGGCGCCGAGGTGTACGTGTCGTAGAGGTAGGCGTTCATGCCCACCACGGCGTCCTGGGCGACGAGCTCGCGGCCGGTGGCCTTGTCGAGGATCGAGGCGATGCAGCTGCGGGCGAGGTCGACCTCGACGCGGAGGTGCTCGTTCTCCAGGACAGTGCCGGTGTCCGACGGGGCCGGCTCCTCGGGCTGCTCGGTCGGGCCGAGTTCGGCGGTGAGGCGCACGGCGCCCGTTGCCGGCACGTCCGGCACCCGCACCCGCAGGAAGTGCCCGGCGGCGCGGTTGTCGGGGTTGGTCTGCGGCACGGCCTCGTGGGGGAGCGCCTCGCCGGTGCGGGAATCGCGCACCACCAGCGGCTGATCCAGCGGGGAGCGGGCCTCGCTGATGAACAGCGAGGCGGTGCCGCTCTGCACCAGAGAGGTGGGGTTGATCGCCGCGAACGTGGCGATCGCCTCCGGGTCCTCCCGGAGGCCGACGCCGGCGTGCGCGGCCGCCGTGTCCAGCAGCAGCTCAGCATCGTCACGGGCCTCCAGGGCCCGGGCGAACTTCCAGTGCCACTGCTCCTCGCCGGCATTCCGCCCGGTGTCAGCGGTGGTCCAGGGATCCGAGGCGCCCCAGGTGTGCTCGTTGAACAGCGAGATCTCCTCGTGCAGCCGGCGCGCACGCTCGGGCTCGGAGGGGATCGACTCGCCGCCGAGCTCGCTGCCGACGGCGCTGACCAGCTGGGCGTCGGTCAGCAGCGCCTGGGCGCGGCGGGCCATGGCCTGCGGGCGCGCGCCGCTGCCGATGCCCTCGACCCACCAGTCGCCCCAGTCGCCGGTGAGAGTGGGAATCTGCTCTCCCACGCGCTCCTCGGCGGCGCGGAAGAAGTCGGTGTGGGTGGACATCTGCAGCCGCGGGAAGTCCCAGGTCCGGTTCCACTGCTCCACGATGCGCGACTGCAGCAGCGTGGGCGGGGCGTTGTCGCTGTGCCGGCCCAGGACCCGCATGTGCAGGATGTCGTGCGGGTACGGCTCGCGGTCCTCCACCGCCGGGCCGTGCCAGCCGAAGGCGCCCGGGGCGTAGGGGTAGCCGTTGGTCGCCAGCGAGGTGAGGTAGGCCGGGAGGTACTCCTCGACGCTGTCGTAGTCGCTGGACAGGCCCACGTTCGCGCCTTCCATGTAGGCCAGGCCGTGCGGGGAGTCGGTCATCCACACCAGCACGCTCTCGCCGGAGGGGGAGGCCCACCGGAACAGGCGCGGCAGATGCTGGCCGCCGATCAGCTGGGGCACCGAGCGGCCGGCCCAGTTGTGCGCCACCGAGAGGTAGGAGATGTCCTGCTGGGCCAGCGCCGCGGGCAGGCCGACGGGCTGGCCGGGCACGTCGGTCTGCATGGCGGAGTGGATCTCCACGCCGTGCTCGCGGCGCAGGTCGCGCTGGATGCGCAGCAGCTCGTGCAGCTCATCGGTGGAGCAGGTGTCCATGTGCAGGTTGTAGGGCAGAGCCGTCAGCTCGATCTGCCCGGCCCGGACCAGATCCATGAACGCCTCGACGTGCGCGCGGGGCCGGGACTCGATCCAGGCCACGAACGGTTCGAGCGCCTCCACGGTCCACCGGAACTGCGCCTCGGCGGGCAGGTCGCGGGAGGCGCGGGCGAACTCCACGCAGGAGTCGAAGAAGTTCAGCTGCTCGCGCATCACGATGCCCTGCGTATCGGTGTACCCGATGTCGTAGTGCGAGTGCTGGACCAGGTGGATGGACCATTCGCGCACCGGGGCCTGCTCGAGGGTCACGGCGGCGTCGGCGCCCAGGTCCGGCAGTTCCAGGGTGATCTGCCGGGTCTCCTCGGTGGCCGGGACCAGCGCGCGGACGCTGCCGGCCGGCCCGGGCAGGGTCTGCACGGGGACCGACGACCCGTCGGCCTCGCGCAGGCGGACCTGGCGGATGTGTCCGGGGTCGACTTCGCCGTCGATCAGCAGGCGGATCGACTGGTGCATGCGCCCGTCGACGCGACGCAGCAGGGGCTCGGGGAGAGCGCGGAGGCGGCGGCCGCCGAGGACGGCCTCGGCGGCCACGGCGCGGTCGACGAGCCCGGCGCGGGCTCGGTCGAGGGACCAGGGTTCGTCTTTGACCAGTGCGGTTGTCATCGAGGGGACCAATCGTCGTCAGGTGCGGTGGGTCGGGGGCCAGCGGTGCTCAGGGCGCCAGGCGCAGGGCGCCGACGAAGAACCGCTGGAAGGACAGGAACAGGATCACCGTCGGCAGCGAGGCGATGATCCCCGCCGCCAGGATGACCGGCGGGCCGAGGCCGGCGTACTGACCGTTCAGCTCCGCCAGGGCCGCCATCAACGGTCGCACGTTGGGGCTGGTCGAGAGGGTGATCCCGAACAGCAGGTCGTTCCAGGTGGCCAGGAACTGGAACAGGAACGCGGCGATCAGGGCGCCGCGGGCCAGGGGCAGGTGGATGCGCAGGAACATCACGATCCAGCTCGCCCCGTCCAGCTGGGCGGCCTCCATCATCTCCTTCGGGGCGGTGGTCATGTAGTTGCGCACCACGAAGAAGGCGAAGGGGATCGCCAGGGTCGTGTAGATCAGCAGCATCCCGTACTGGGTGTCGTACAGGGACGTGGCCGCGTACCCGTTGAACAGCGGCGAGAGGAACACCTGCAGCGGCAGCAGGGTCCCGGCGTAGATCGCCCAGAACCAGATGGCGGGGTGCCGCACGGGCATCACCACCACGGCGAACGATGCCAGTGCGGCGATGAGCACCGAGAGGACGCCGGCCCCCGCGGAGTACAGGAAGCTGTTGACCATCGCCTGCCCGATCGCGGCGGTCTCGAAGGCCACGCGCAGGTTGGCCAGGAAGTCGAAGGACACGAACCACCAGCTCGGCCCGGAGTAGGCGTCGGCGGCGGTGAAGGAGTTGACCACGACCAGGTAGGAGGGGATCAGCCAGATCACCGCCACCAGGATCAGCAGGGCGCCATGCAGACGTCGGATCATCTCGAGGGTCCTTTCCTCAGGCGGTCGTCCGCAGCTGGCGGCGCAGGTAGATCCAGGAGGCGGCGAGCACGATGATCGTCAGGACCACGGCGACCGCGGCCCCGTAGCCGTAGCGGCTCAGCGTGAACGTCTGGCGGTACATCGTCAGCGCCAGGGTCTCCGAGGCCGTGCCGGGGCCGCCCTTGGTCAGCAGCCAGACGATGTCGAACGTCTTGAGGCTGGCCACCAGCGACATCCCGACCACCACGATGGTGATGGGCTTTAGCTGGGGGAGGATGATGCTGACCAGCATGCGGGGGCCCGTGGCCCCGTCCAGCCGGCCGGCCTCGATGGTCTCCGGCGGGATGGACTGCAGACCCACCAGGAACAGGATCATCGCCGCCCCGGTCGCCTGCCAGGTGGAGGCGAGGATCATGACGATGGTGTTCATCGGCCACTGCAGCAGCCATTCCTGCTGCAGGGCGGTCAGCCCGAGCATGCCGAGCATGTCGTTGATCGCCCCGTCGGTGGCGAGCATGAAGTTCCACAGGATCGCGGTGGTCGCCCCGGAGAGGGCGTAGGGCAGCACGACGGCGAAGCGGGCGATGCGCCCCCAGCCGAGGTTGTTGGTGCCCACCGCGATCAGCAGCCCCAGCAGCACCGGCAGCAGCAGGCTGCCGACGGTCCACATGCCCGTGTTGACCAGGGAGCGGCCGAAGTTCGGATCGCCCACCAGCGTCACGTAGTTCTCCAGCCCCACCCAGCTGCGCTGCAGGCCGTTGTCGCTGAAGAAGCTGCGGTAGACGGTGACCACGAAGGGCGTGAACAGCACGACGGCCACCAGGGCGACGGCCGGGGTGAGGAACAGGGCGAGCACACCGCGGGTGGTCCGGGTGCGGGTGGGGGCGGCAGGTCGGGCGGAGGTCGACGTCGTCATCACAGGTTCCACTTCTTCCATTCGTCCTCGGCGCGCTTCTGCATCTTCGCCAGCGTCGCCGTGGCGTTGTGCGAACTGGGCGAGGCCATGAAGGCGCCCAGCTCCTGGACGTTGCCCTCGACCATCACCGGCGGGGACGCCTCCCAGTAGCGGGTGGCGAACTGCGGTGCGGTCTCGGCGACCGTCGTGGCCAGCTCCTGGACCGCGGGCACGGGCGGCAGCGCCTCGAGGTTCGCCGAGAGATCGTTGAGGAAGTCGACCCAGACCTGCTGGACATCGGTGCGCAGCCAGGAGCCGAGCACCGCCAGCGCCTCCTCGCGCTTGTGCGCGTTCTCGGCGACGGCCAGCGCCCCGCTCTCGGTGACGATGGTCGGCGCGGCCGACGGGTCCACGGGCGGGACCATGAACAGTCTGAAGACGTCGCCGAGGCCGGCCTGGACGTAGGTGTTGGCGTTCCAGGTGCCGTAGAGGTTCATCCCCACCGTCGCCTCCTCGAAGCGGCCGGGGACCTCGGGAACCGAGAAGTCCGGCGGGGAGAAGATGCCGCGGTCGTACAGCTCGGCCCAGGTCTCCATCGCCTCGACGGCGACGTCGTCGAGGTAGGAGGCCCGGCCCTCGGTGAGGTCGGTGTAGAAGTCCGGGTCCAGGCCGTTGACCAGCTGCTGGAACCAGATGATCGCCTCCCAGGTGCTGGTGCCGCCGCTGGCGATGGGGGTGATGCCGTCGGCCTTGAGCTCGTCGGCCACGCCGAGGAGGTCGTCCCAGGTCTGCGGGGGCTGCAGGCCGAGCTTGTCGAACGCCGGCCGCGAGTAGAACATCGCGTAGTAGGACTGGTGCAGCGGGACCGCGTAGGGCGTGCCGTCGACGCTGAAGCTCTCCCTCATCGCGGGGTCGACCCACTGCTGGGCCTCCGCCTCGTCCCAGATCTGCGTGAGGTCCGCGAAGATGCCGCTGCGGGCCACGTCGCGCAGCCGGTAGCCGTTCCACCACTTGACCAGGTCGGTGGTCGAATCGGTGCGGGCCGAGGTGCGCACGATCTGCTGGTAGCTGCTCACGTCGGGAGTGGCGCGCACGGCGATGCCGTGGCCGGTCTGCTCGCGCAGCAGGTCCCCGGCGTCGGTGAGGCCGGGCGCCCAGGTGGGGTTGTCGTTGCTGAGCGTCACGTCGGGCCCGGGTGCGGCCCGGGTGAGCGTGCCGCGGGCGCATCCCGGCAGCAGGGCGACGGCACCGGCCGCTCCTGCGGCGGACAGTGCGGTGCGTCTGCTGACCGGCGTGGTGATCCGAGTCGTCGCTGACACCGGGGCTCCTATCTCTCTCAGGGCACATCGGCAGCACGGAGAGGACTACCGCGCCGGAGTGACGGCACGAAGGTAACGTTAACAGCGAAGGCGCGCAAGGGGCTCGTCTGGGGTTGGCGCCGATGCTGCAGGTAGATGCAGACAAACTCGGGCCGATGGCCCCTTGGTGTCCGAGGCGCCTCGTCAGGTGCGGGTAACGCGGTGGTAGCGATACCCGCACGCGTCGGGTGTCAGGCCTCCGACGTGCCCAGGACCGCGCCGATCATGCTCGCCTGCTCGGCGGGCAGCACGCCGCGCACCACGTGCGGGACCTGCTCCTCGCCCCCTATGGAGGCGGCGAGCCTCCGGCGCAGCGTCGGGAGCAGCAGATCCTCGGAGGCGGCCATGGAACCGCCGATGACCAGGCGCTCCGCCCCGAAACGCTGCAGCCAGGGAGCCAGGGCGCGGCCGAGGGCGTCCATCCCGGTCTCGAGGGTCGCGATGGCATCACGGTCGCCGGTGCGGGCGCACGCGGCGATCTCCGCGACGTCGGCGGGTCGGCCGGTGCGCTCGCGATAGGCCTGGCGCAGGGCGCGGCGGGAGACGAGGTACTCGACCGGGGCACCGTCGACCTCGGCGAGGTGCAGGTTCCCGTCGGGCGGGACCTCGGGCCCCGAGCTGAGGCAGCGTCCGCGGTCGACGAAGGCGCTGCCGATCCCCGTCCCCAGCGTGATGGCCACACATCGGTCCACGCGCGCGCCGGCGCCGGCCGCCCATTCACCCAGGCCGAAGGCCTCGGCGTCGTTGACGAAGCGCACCGATGCGGGATCGCGGTCCCAGCGCGCCGCGAGCCCGCCGCGCATGTCCACCCCGCTGAGCTGGGCGAACTTCGCGACGCCCTCGAAGTCGCCGTGGCCCCGCGCGTAGTCGAAGGGGCCCGGGATGGCGAGCGCGACCCGCTCGCTGCGGCGGCTGTGCTCGCGGGCGCAGTCGGCGATGCGGTCCAGGATGACCTCGGCCGCAGCGTCGGCGTCCAGCGGGTCGCGCCGTTCCTGACGGACCTCCTGCCCCCGCGCGACGAGGGCGGAGGAGACGTGCGTCCCGCCGATGTCCACCGCGGTGACGGTGCTCGCTGTCTGTGGGTCGAGGGGCATCGGCCCATCCTTCCGTGTTCGCGGCGCGTGTGGCATGCTGTGGTAACGATACCAAGCAGATGAGCAGGAGCACGATGCGGATCCCAGCCAGCGCCGCGGCGCGCAACTATGACAAGCAGCCCGTGATCGAGGTCCCCGGTGGCCACGAGGCGTGGCGGGGATCCGGGGCCTGGACCGCACTGGCGGAGCATGCCCACGGGGGCACCATCGTCATCGACGCCTATCCCGGCAGCGACCTTCCGGCCCTGATCGCCGCGGCCGATGAGGCGATGCCGGAGGCCGTCGTGATCGACGTGGAGGAGGAGGCGGCGCTGCCGCCCGAGACCATCGCCGCCCAGATCGAGGGCGACCTCACCGACGACCGGGTCTTCGGGATCATGTCCCATCACCGGCTCGAGGAGTTCTACGACGCCGCTCGCCTGCAGGCGCTGGCCGATCGCGTCGTCGGTGATCCCCTCCAGCACGTGCTGATCGGGTGGGGCGCGGCGCTGGTCCCGCTGGAACCGGCGACCCTGGTGCTGGCCGATCTGGCGCGCTGGGAGATCCAGCAGCGCTTCCGCCGGGGCGGGGGCAACTGGCGCGCGGGCAACGGCGAGGACGACGCACTGCGGAAGTTCAAGCGCGGCTACTTCGTCGAATGGCGCACGGCCGACCGCCACAAGCTGAGCCTGTTCGATCACCTGGATTTCCTGCTGGACGCCAATGCCTCCGTCGATGAGGTCAAGCTGACCACCGGTGATGCCCTCCGTGTGGGCCTGGAGACTGCCGCGCGGCGCCCCTTCCGGGTGGTGCCGTTCTTCGATCCCGGGGTCTGGGGCGGTCAGTGGATGAAGGAGGTCTGCGGTCTGGATCCTGAGGCCGCCAACTACGCCTGGTGCTTCGACTGCGTCCCGGAGGAGAACAGCCTGCTGCTGTCCGTCGGCTCCGAGGTGCTCGAGATCCCCGCCCTTGACGTGGTGATCAGCCACCCGCGCGAGCTGCTCGGCCCACAGACCTTCGCCCGTTTCGGCGCGGAGTTCCCGATCCGCTTCGACTTCCTGGACACCATCGGCGGCGGGAACCTGTCGCTGCAGGTCCACCCGCTGACGGAATACATCAAGCAGACCTTCGGCATGACCTACACCCAGGACGAGAGCTACTACATGCTCGACGCCGACGAGGACGCGAAGGTCTACCTCGGGCTCAAGTCCGGCATCGACCCCCGGGAGATGGAGGCCGCGCTGCGCCGCGCGGAGACAGGGGAGGCGCCCTTCGAGGCGGAGGAGTACGTCAACACCTTCCCGACGCAGGCGCACGACCACTTCGCGATCCCGGCCGGGACCGTGCACGCCTCCGGCGCCGGATCGATGGTGCTGGAGATCTCCGCGACGCCGTACATCTTCACCTTCAAGATGTGGGACTGGGGCCGGGTGGGCCTGGACGGCATCCCGCGCCCGATCCACCTCGACCACGCCATGGCCAACGTCCAATGGGACCGCGACACGGAGTGGATCCGCGAGCAGCTGGTCAACCCCGTCGAGCCCGTGGCCGAGGGGGACGGCTGGCGCGAGGAGCGCACCGGGCTGCATGAACTCGAGTTCATCGAGGTGCGCCGGCACTGGTTCACCGCGCCCGTCGAGCACGACACCGAGGGCACCGTGAACGTGCTGAACCTGGTCCAGGGCACCGAAGCGGTCATCGAGAGCCCCGACGGAGCCTTCGACCGCTTCACCGTGCACTACGCGGAGACCTTCATCGTCCCCGCCGAGGTGGGCCGGTACCGGATCCGTCCGCTCGGCGAGGGCGAGCACGCGACGGTCAAGGCGTCCGTGCGCGGCACCGAGATGCGTCGGCGCTGATGTTCGTCGAGATCACGAACGAGCCCAGGCCCTATGCCTGGGGATCACGCACGCTCATCCCGGAGTTCCTCGGACGCGCTCCCAGCGGGTACCCGGAGGCAGAGCTGTGGCTGGGTGCGCACCCGCTGTGCCCCAGCCGCATCCTCGACCCCTCCCGTACCGGCGGTCACGAGCACCTCGATGCCTGGATCGCGGCCGAGCCGGAGCGCACGCTGGGTGCTGACCGCGACGGTGACGAGCTGCCGTTCCTCATGAAGCTGCTGGCCGCCGGCGAGCCGCTGTCCATTCAGGTTCACCCCGATGCTGAGCAGGCCCGGGAGGGGTTCGAGGCGGAGAACGCCCGGGGCGTTCCCGTCGACAGCCCGGTGCGCACCTACAAGGATCCCCGGCACAAACCCGAGATCGCGCTCGCCCTCGAGGATCCTTTCGACGCGCTGGCGGGGTTCCGGCCTCTCGAGCGCACTCGGCGGCTGCTCACCGAGCTGAGCGAGCGAGCCGCCCACCGGCCGGATGCCCAGCGCATCCTGACCCAGCTGGCCGCGCAGCTCGAAGGGCCGACGGAGCCCGCCCTGCGGCAGGTCATGGCGCAGTTCCTCGACGACACCGCCGCTGCGCCGCTGCTGGACGCTGTCACGGCCGCGGTCGCCGAGCCGGCCGTGGACGGGGAGTTCGCCGCCGAGATCACCACCCTGGCCGAGATCGCCGCCGCCCGGCCCGGTGATCCCGGGCTGCTGGTCGTCCTGCTGCTGAACCGCGTCACCCTCGAGCGGGACCAGGCCGTCTACCTGCCGCCGGGCAACGTCCACGCCTATCTGCGGGGCCTCGCCGTCGAGGTCATGGCCGCCTCCGACAACGTCGTGCGCGCGGGCCTGACGGGAAAACATCTCGACGTCGACGAGCTCCAGCGCATCACGCGCTTCGCGGAGACCCCGGGACCCGTCCACACGGCGGAGCAGCCCGCCGAGGGCGTGGCGATCTACCGTCCCGACGAACCCGACTTCCAGCTCAGCGTGCTGAGCGCACCGGCCGACGGCGAGGTCTCCGCCGAGCTGAACGGCCCGGGGATCGCCCTCGTCCTGGACGGCGCCCCGCAGCTGCGCGGCCGGCACGAGAGCGCCGCCCCGACCCGCGGCCAGGCCCTGTTCATCACTCCCGATGAGTGCTCGCTGCACGTGTCCGGGACCGGCCGGATCGCGCTGGTGACGACCGCGAGCTGACCCGCCAACCTGCGGCTCAGCGGACCTTCCGGCGGTAGATCGCCGCGGCCCCGGCCCAGGCGATCACGAGAGCGCCCAGGAGCCAGGCCAGGGCCACCCAGATGTCCCCGCCGACGGGTTGCTCGGCCAGCAGCGCCCGCAGCGTGTCCACGACGGCGGTGACGGGCTGGTTCTCCGCGAACCAGGCGACGGGACCGGGCATCGAGGACGTCGGCACGAAGGCCGAGGAGACGAAGGGCAGGAAGATCAGCGGGTAGCTGAACGCGCTCGCCCCGTCGACGCTCTTCGCCGACAGCCCTGCGATCACAGCGATCCAGGTCAGCGCCAGCGTGAAGAGCACCAGGATCCCCGCCGCCGCGAGCCAGGCGAGGACGGAGGCGCCGCTGCGGAACCCCAGCAGCAGCGCCACGGCCACCACGATCGCGAGGGAGGCGAGGATGCCGATCACGGAGGTCAGCACGTGCGCCCACAGGACGCTGGAGCGGGCGATGGGCATCGAACGGAGTCGCTCGACGATGCCCCCTTGGATGTCCAGGAACAGGCGGTAGGCCGTGTAGGCCACGCCCGAGGCGACCGTGATCAACAGGACGCCGGGCAGCAGGTAGTCCACGTACGACCCGTCCGAGCCGATGTCGATGGCGCCGCCGAACACGTACACGAACAGCAGCAGCATGGCGATCGGGGTGACGGCCGTGGTGATGATGGTGTCGGGACTGCGCAGGATGTGGCGCAGCGAGCGGCCCGTCAGGGCACGGGTGTCGGCCAGGAAGTGGGCGGTCATGACTCGTCCTTGTCTGCGGTGGGTCCGACGAGGGAGAGGAACACGTCCTCGAGTGAGGGCTGCTTCTCGACGTACTCGACCTCGGCGGGCGGCAGCAGCCGCTTGAGGTCGGCGAGGGTCCCGCTGCGGATGATCCGGTCCTCGTGCAGGATCGCGATGCGGTCGGCGAGCTGCTCGGCCTCGTCGAGATACTGCGTGGTCAGCAGCACGGTGGTGCCGCCGTGGGCGAGCTGGGCGATGGTCTGCCACACCTCGATCCGGGCCTGCGGATCCAGGCCCGTGGTGGGCTCGTCGAGGAACAGGATCGGCGGGTCACCGATCAGGCTCATCGCGATGTCGAGGCGGCGGCGCATCCCGCCCGAGTACGTGGAGGCGGGGCGCGCGCCGGCCTCGGTGAGGGAGAACCGCGCCAGCAGGTCGTCCGCGATCGCGCCGGGCTCGGGCAGATGGCGCAGCCGGGCGACCAGCACGAGGTTCTCGCGGCCGGTGAGGACGCCGTCGACCGCGGTGAACTGGCCGGTGAGGCTGATCGACTCGCGGACCCTGCCGGGATCGGCGGCGACGTCGTACCCGTGGACGGTGGCGCGTCCCGCGTCGGCGCTGAGCAGCGTCGCCAGGATCCGCACGAGGGTGGTCTTGCCGGCGCCGTTGGAGCCGAGCAGAGCGACGATGCTGCCGGGCGCGACCTCGAGGTCGACGCCGCGCAGGACCGGCATGTCGCCGAACGACTTCTTCAGGCCCCGCACGCTCAGGGCGGGCTGTATGGGCTGTGCCGGCTGGGCAGTCATGGGGTGTTCCTCTCAGGGCGCTGGACGACGATGTCGCCGTAGCGGGTGCTCGCGGTGAGCTGGGCGGTGGTCTCGTGGTCTGCGGGCCCGTCGGTGGGCGTGAGCCGGTTCCGCACGGACCCGTGTTCGGTCTCGACGTCGAGATGGGCGGCTGTCCCCTCGGGAACGCCCACCTCGAGGGATCCGTAGGACGTGGTTAGGGTGGCGGTCCCGCTGGCGAATCTGCCGATGCGGATGCCAGCGTGCGAGGACTTCGCGACCAGGTCGCCGCGAAGGTGGGCGACGGAGATGTCGCCGTGGGCGCCGCGGATCTCGAGGGACCCGCTGACACTGGCGACAGTGATGGTCCCGTTGCTGGCGCGGAGGGTCCCTTCGCCGCCGATCTCGCCGACCCGCACCGAGCCGGCGCCGGCCGTGATGGTGGCCGGGCCGTCGAGGCGACCGGCGATAACGGAGCCGGCGGAGACTGTGAGGTCCACGCGCCCGGCATCGTCGAGTCGGGCATCACCACTGGTCAATGCCATCTCGACGGTGCCGAGCGGACCCTCGGCCACCAGCGAACCGCTCTTGCCCCGGACGGCGGAGCCCGCGGGCAGCTCGACGGTGATGCTCGCCGTGCCGGCCGCGAAAGGGTTCAGGTATTGCTTCCAGGCGCCGGGGTGGGCGATGGCGACGGCATCGCCGCGCTGATCGACCGTGATCTCCTCGGCGGCGCGGACGCTGCCGGACGTGCCCGGATCGGCAGGCAGCACGGTCACGACGACGTCCTCCCGCTCGGAGGCGACGACGTGGACGGTGGCGAAGGGGACCTCGACGGTCAGGGATATCGGGCCGGAGGCACTGAAAGTGGGCATGGGGTAGCTCCAGAGGCGGTGTCGTGTGGTGTCAGGCGGGGCCAGGTGGTGTCAAGCGGCGCGACTCAGTGTGTCCAGCCGGTCAGGCGCCTGCCGGATCCCTGCCGTGCGGTGGGCCGGCCGGCGTGCTGTTCGAGGGCTGCGGCGACGGCGCGCACGAGCCAGGTGTTCACCGAGACGCCGTCGCGGGCGGCGGCGACCTCGGTCTGGCTCTTGAGGTGATCGGGCAGGCGAAGGGTGGTGCGGGAAGTGGCGGCGCTCTCCACGTCCACGACCGGTTCGTTGTGGCCACGTGCGGGTTCGGGCTCGTGGCCAGGGGACGGGGCGGCCGGCGGATCCACCACGAACTCGGGCTCGCCGCCGCGCAGGCGCACGTCGACCGCGCCGGGCGCGAGCTCGGCGGAGATCTCCCCGGCGGCGTCGGAGAGGGCCTGCAGCAGCACCAGGCGGACAGCGGCATCGAGTGGGGCGGTGAGGCGATCGGCGAGTTCGCGGGCGTCCTCGCCCCCGGCGGCCGCGGCGGTGGCGAGCTGGTGCTGCAGCTCGTCGACGTATCGGTTCACGTCCATGACACCACTATGACACCATTGTGACGTCAGTGTAAGGGGGCGTTGTGGCCGCGGGCTCATGCACGGCACCGGGGACTGCTGGCCGTCAGTACGCGGAGGCCCGACCATGTGTTCGGTCCGCGCGGAGAGTCTCCCTAGCGTGCCGCGTGCCCGCAGTCTTCGAGGCAGCGGCCAGGATTTCGGGGTCCGCCGGTCCGATCCCGGTGACAAGAATGTCTCCGTCTCCTCCCCGACCTCCGCGCTGTCGGACTGCTCACGCCGCCCCTCCGGTGCGAGCGCCGGAGCGTAAGCTGGGAAGGTCGACCATGGTCGTCACCGGTCGGCGGCTTGTCGGCCGGCCTACAACGGGACGGACGATGCATGCCGGACCACGGCGCGGGCGCTCCTGCGAATTCTGTTCAGCAGCTGTTGCTGGACAGCGAAGACATCACGAGCTTCCTCGGGGAGTTCACGTCTCTTCTGGCCGAGCGGCTCTCGGACGGCGAGGGAACCGCGTGGTGCGCAGTCAGCCTCCTGCGCGAGAAGAGAGCGGCCACAGCAGCCGCCTCCAGCCCTCAGGCCGAGGCGCTGGATGAGACGCAGACCAGCTTCTCCGACGGACCCTGCCTGGCGGCGATCCGCGAGCACACCATCATCCGCGTCGGCGATACGCAGGACGACACTCGGTGGCCCGAGTATCACGCCATCGCCTCGAAGGAGGGTGTCCGTTCGGTGCTGGGGATCCCGTTCGAGCTCGGCGAAGAAGGATTCGCGGTCGTGAACATCTACTCCCCGACGCCGAACGACTTCGGTCCCGAGAAGGTCGAGCTGCTCGAGCACGAGGTCCGCCAGGCCTCGAACGCGCTGCGGCTGGCAGTGCGGATGGCGCGACTGCGGGAGACCGAGAAGGATCTTCACGCCGCCATGGAATCGCGAACAGTCATCGATCTGGCGGTGGGCATCGTCATGGCCCAGAACCGGTGCGCGCAGCAAGAGGCGGTCGCGATCCTCAAGGCGGCCTCGAGTCATCGCAACGTCAAGCTGCGCGAGCTGGCCGCGGAACTCGTAACCAAGCTCGACCCCGCGGAGCCGAACACGCACTTCGACGCCTGAGGATGGTCTGAACCACAGCTGGGTTCGATCTGATATGGACCGCTGGTAGAATCCTTTTCGCTGGTCAAGCATGGGGCCGCGTCGTTCGTGATGCGCAAGAAGGCCCGCCATGACCCACAGAATCTCGGTCACCGTTCGTGCTGATGTGGATGCCCGCGAGATCCGGCTCCTCGTCACCGGGTGCCTCACCGAAGATACCCAGCAGACTCTCCTCCCGCTGGCCCGACGGGCATGCGCTCTCGGCCCCCTCCAGGTGACGATCGACCTCACCGAGGCCCGTCACATCGAGACGACGGGCGTGGCTCAACTGCGCTCCGTCCTGGAGCCCGTGCACCTCCTGCTCCCTCCGGAACCCTTCCCCGACTGCTCACCCAGCAGTGACGTCCCGGCGCTGAGCGTGCTCTGATGGCGGGCGTCGACTCAGCGGCCGTGGTCCCGCCCGAGGATGCCGCCCTCCCGGTCGATACGGCCGCAGCGGTGACGGCGACTGTGCAGGCCCCCGCGGCGCCACCGACCACCGAGAAGCGCTCCTCGCGCCGCGAGAAGATCCTCGAGGGCGCGGCGGAGATGTTCGCCGAGTACGGGTACTACGGCGCCAGCCTGCGTGACATCGCGGCCCGGGTCGGCATCTCCCATCCCGGGATGCTGCACCATTTCGCGTCGAAGGAAGCGCTGCTGGACGGCGTCATCGATCTCCTCGAGGCCCACGCACAGGAGGCCCTGGACGAGATCGATCAGCTCGGCACCGATCCGGACACGCTGCTGCGGGGACTGGCCAGGTTCTGGCACCCCGGGTGCACGCCGATCCAGCTGCTGGCGACGCTGGACGCCAACGTGATCAGCTCCGACCATCCAGGTCGGTTCCGGGTGGCGCGCCTGCGCCGGGTGCACGAGCACGTGCTGGAGCAGTGCCTGGCGGCTCTGGACGAGCGCGGCTTCCTCCAGGAAGGGGTCGAGCCGGCCTTCGCGGCCCGGACGATGGTCGCCCTGGTGCTCAGCCATGCGATGCGCGAGCGCACCGTGCGCACCATGCAGAGCGCGATGCGGGACGACGCCCCGATGTCTGATCTCGGGAAGCTGGTGCGGCTGATGCTGCAGGCGGGCTGAGGCCGCGTCAGTCCGGAGCGGAGTTCAGCCGGGCCGCCTGCTTGATGAGATGGTCGCGCTCGGCGACATTGGTGGCCGCTGCCGCGGCCTCGGCGTACCGCCGCGCGGCCGTGGCCACGTCCCCGCAGCGTTCGTGCAGGTGCGCGGAGACGGCGGCGTATCTGGGCAGGGCCGGGTCGAGCTCGGCGAGAGCCGCGAGCCCGGCGCGGGGCCCGTCGGCCTCCCCGAGGGCGACGGCCCGGTTCAGGCGGATGATCGGCGTGTCGGAGAACCGCAGCAGCTCGTCGTACCACTGAAGGATCTGCAGCCAATCGGTCTCCTCCGCCCTCGGGGCGTCGGCATGCAGGGCGGCGATCGCGGCCTCGGCCTGGAACGGACCGAGCCGGTCACGGGCCAGGGCCCGTTGCAGGATCGCGACGCCCTCGGCGATCGTGGCGGTGTCCCACAGGGTGCGATCCTGCTCGGCGAGGGGGACCAGCGCGCCGGTCGCGGTGACTCGGGCCGGGCATCGTGCGTGATGGAGCAGCAGGAGTGCGAGCAGCCCGGCGACCTCCGGATGATCCACCGCGGCGTGCAGCTGCCGGGCCAGCCGGATCGCCTCGGCCGCGAGGTCCACATCGCCCGAATAGCCCTCGGTGAAGATCAGGTACAGCACCCGCAGCACCGTGGCGACGTCACCGGGCCGATCCAGCCGCGAGCCCGCGATCGTGCGCTTGGCACGGGAGATGCGCTGCGCCATCGTCGCCTCGGGCACCAGGTATGCCGCGGCGATCTGCCTGGTGGTGAGACCTCCCACCGCGCGCAGCGTCAGCGCGATCGCCGACGACGCGGTCAGTGACGGGTGCGCGCACAGGAAGTACAGCTGCAGCGTCTCGTCGGCCGACGCCACCGGGCCCGACGGTGGGGCGTCGGCGTCGGCCGCCTCCCGGCGCCGTCGGGACGTCTCGGAGCGGGCGGCGTCGAGGAACTTCCGCCACGCCACCGTGACCAGCCAGGCCTTCGGGTCCCGGGGTGGGCTCTGCGGCCAGGCGGTGAGCGCTTCGAGCAGGGCCTCCTGCACGGCGTCCTCCGCCGCCGCGAAATCGGCGCCGCGGCGGCGGAGGGCGATGAGGACGGCGGGCACGAGCTCTCGGAGCTCGGCCTCGTCCAGCGCGGGTGGATTCACTCGGCGCCCGGTGCGTGCTCCCCGAGGAACGGGCGCAGCTCGAGCCACTCGTGGATAGGCTCGCCGCCCTTGCCGGGGGCGGCGGAGAGCTCACCGGCCAGCTCGAGCGCCCGCTCGTAGCTGTCGACGTCGATGACCATCCCTCCGGCGACGAGGTCCTTGGTCTCGGCGAAGGGTCCGTCGGTCACCGGCGGCTTCCCCTCCCCGCCATATCGGACAAAGGTTCCCTCCGGAGCCAGCGCCCCGGAGCCCACGTACTCGCCGGTCTCCCGCAGCCGGTCGGCGAAGTCGTCCATATACTGCACGTGGGCGTCGACCTCGTCCGGCGTCCACTGGTCCATGGGCGCGTCGTTCACGGCGGCCGGGGCCCCGCGGTAGTGCTTGAGCATCAGGTACTTGGCCATGGTGGGTGTCCTCTCGGGTGTGCGGCCCATTGTGGCCGCGTTCACCCGGGGGACGGAACCGATGGCCGGCTCTCGACATCTACTCCAGCGGGTTCTCCTGCGGCGGCAGCGCCTCCACGAGCGGGTGGTCCTTGTGGATCACGCCCATCTTGGCCGCGCCGCCGGGGGAGCCGAGATCGTCGAAGAACTCGACGTTGGCCTTGTAGTAGTCGGCCCACTGGTCCGGCGTGTCATCCTCGTAGAAGATCGCCTCCACGGGGCAGACGGGTTCGCAGGCGCCGCAGTCGACGCACTCGTCGGGCTGGATGTAGAGCATCCGGTCGCCCTCATAGATGCAGTCAACGGGGCATTCGTCCACGCAGGCGCGGTCCTTCACGTCCACACAGGGCAGTGCAATCACATAGGTCACGCTGAGCGTCCTTCCCGGTCGAATCTTCCCGCACCGTAAGATCTCAAGTGCACTTGAGGTCAAGCGGGGGAGACGCGCGTGGACACACTGGGACACGATCCGACACACCACGAGACGACCCGGCTGACACGGAACGAGGAGGTGCCCGTGGACGCGCACGAACCCGACGAGCTGCTGACCATCGGAGAGATGAGCCGTCGCACCGGGGTCGCCGTCTCCGCCCTGCGCTACTACGAGGATCTCGGCCTCATCGCCTCGGTGCGCACCGCGGGGAACCAGCGTCGCTATGCGCGCCACATGCTGCGCCGGGTCTCCCTGATCACCGTCGCCAAACGTCTGGGCATGCCGCTGTCCGAGGTGCACGAGGCCTTCGGCGACGTCCCCATGGAGCGCACGCCCTCGCACGCCGACTGGCAGCGCGCCTCCCGCCGGTGGAAGAGCCAGCTCGAGGAGCGCCGGCGCGGCCTCGAGCGCCTCGAGCACGAGCTGACCGGCTGCATCGGCTGCGGATGCCTCTCGCTGCGGGCCTGCGCGCTGCTGAATCCGGATGACGCCCTCGCCGCGACCGGATCCGGCCCGCGACGGCTCGATGACATCCCGGAGAGCTGAGCGCCGGGCCGACGTGAGACGCCTTGACCTCAAGCCCGCTCGAGGTTCTAAGGTCGAGGCATCCCTCACCGAAAGGACTGATCATGGCGGAATACACGCTTCCGGATCTCGATTACGACTACGGGGCTCTCGCGCCGTCCATCTCGGGGCAGATCATGGAGCTGCACCACTCCAAGCACCACGCGACCTACGTCAAGGGCGCGAACACGGCGCTGGAGCGTCTGGCGGCGGCCCGGGAGTCGGGTGACTTCACCTCGATCAACCAGTTCTCCAAGGACCTCGCGTTCAACCTCGGTGGCCACACGAACCACTCGATCTTCTGGAAGAACCTCTCCCCGGAAGGTGGGGACAAGCCCACCGGTGAACTGGCCTCCGCGATCGATGAGTACTTCGGCTCCTTCGATGCGTTCCGCTCGCACTTCACCGCGGCGGCGCTGGGCATCCAGGGCTCGGGCTGGGCCGTGCTGGCCTACGAGCCGGCCGGCGGCAACCTGGTGATCGAGCAGTTCTACGATCAGCAGAACGGGGTGCCGGTGGCGACGATCCCGCTGTTCCAGCTGGATATGTGGGAGCACGCCTTCTACCTCGACTACCAGAACGTCAAGGCGGACTACGTCAAGGCGATCTGGGACATCGTGAACTGGGCCGATGTGGCCAAGCGGTTCGAGACCGCCCGCTCCAGCGCCTCCGGTCTGGTCGTCCCCCAGGCCTGATCACACGCGTCGATCCGACGGATCGACACACCATCGCCGGCGGCCGGTCCCCACAGCGGGGCCGGCCGCTTCGCATGGTCGCGCGTGGCTCGTTGTCAGTCGAGTCCGCCGGCGTTACGTACGAACGCGGCGACCTCCTGCGAGCGGCTGTCCGACGGCCAGGCGAGCACCGTGGTGACCTCGGTGGCGTCGGTCACCGGGATCGCTGCGTGCGAGGGCCACTGCCACGCGCGACTGGACGCCGGGATGACCAGCAGCGCCCTGCCGAGCGCGACGAGCTGGGAGAGCTGGGACTGGTTTCGCGCTTCCGGGCCGGGACCCTCGGGATACGAGCCGTCCAGGCGCGGCCACCGGACGATCGGGAGATCCGGGACCGCCTGCACCTCCGCCATCGCGAGCTGATCCCGAGCGGCGAGCGGGTGCGCCGCGGGGAGGACGGCGACCTGCCCTTCGGTCAGGAGGTCCTCGGTGCCGAAACCCGCCAGATCGTCGAACGGCCGGTGCATGAGTGCGACGTCGGCGCTTCCGTCGCGGAGCAGCCGCGCCTGCTCACCCACCTCGCACAGGAGCACCTCGACGGGGAAGGGCGCTGTGTCCAGCAATCGGTCGAGCAGCTCGTGGGAGGCGCCGGCCTTGGTGGCGAGAACGAGTGTGCGGTCGGGGTTCCCGGCACGTCGGGCCCGGCGCCCCGCGGCGGAGACGGCGTCCAACGCCGCTTGGGCGTCCTGGAGCAGGCCCGTCCCGGCTCTCGTGAGCGCCACGCCCCGTCGGTCCCGATCGAAGAGCTGGACCCCGAGTCGGCGCTCGAGGCGAGCGATCGCTCTCGACAGCGGTGGCTGCGCGATACCCAGCCTCTCGGCCGCGCGCCCGAAGTGCAGCTCCGTCGCGACGGCGAGGAAATAGCGCAGCTCACGCGTCTCGAGGTCATCCACACCACGGAGCCTACTGCTCATACCTCGCGGGTATCACGGGCGGCCACATCGGTCTTGGACGCCGCCGGCTCCGCCCGCAGAGGATGGCGAGCATGAACACCACCAAGACTGCACAGACTGCGCTCGTCACCGGCGCGAACAAGGGAATCGGCTTCGCCATAGCTCAGGGCCTGGGGGCGGCCGGCTTCTCGGTCGCCGTCGGAGCTCGCGACGATGCACGCCGCGAGCACGCCGTCGAAAACCTGCGCTCGGCGGGGATCGACGCGTTCGGAGTCGCCCTCGATGTCACCTCCGAGGCCAGCGTCGCCGCCGCGGCGGACACGATCGACCGTGTCGCGGGGCAGCTGGACGTCCTCGTGAACAACGCGGGCATCAGCGGCAGGGCGGATGGCGGGGCCCAGGACCCGACGACGCTGGACCTGGACGTCCTGCGAACCGTGATGGAGACCAACGCCTATGGTCCCGTCCGAGTCACCAACGCGATGCTGCCACTGCTGCATCGCGCCACCTCGCCACGGATCGTGAACATGTCCAGCGACATGGGCTCACTGACACTGCAGAGCGGACCCCAGCTGGCCGCCTATGCCCCGTCGAAGACGCTGCTCAACAGCCTGACCGCTCAGTACGCGCGACGGCTCGCCGACACGAAGATCATCGTGAACGCCGCGTGTCCCGGCTACGTCGCCACCGACTTCACCGGCCACAGCTCCTCGCGGATGCCGGAGGAGGGGGCGGCCATCGCGATCCACCTGGCGACCCTGCCCGACGACGGGCCCCGCGGCGGATTCTTCAACGACAGCGGTCCCATTCCGTGGTGAGGGAACGGCCTCAGCCCTGATCCTCGCCGTCGAACACCGCTCGGGACTGCTCGACGTGCGGAAGTGTCGTCGATGCCCAGGCCAGCAGCGAATCGACGAGGTCCTGGAGCGTCGACCCCAGTGCGGAGATGCGGTACTCGACCGCCACCGGGCGCGTGGAGAGCACGATGCGATCGACCATGCCGTTGCGCTCGAGGCGGCGCAGCGTCGCCGTCAGCGACTTCTGCGAGACGGCCGGGATGGACCGGCGCAGCTCGTTGAATCGCCGCGGGCTCTCGCAGAGCCGGTCGAGCACCAGCAGCGACCACTTGTCGAGGATCTCGTCCAGCAGCTCCCGGTGCTCAGCGGAGATCTGGGGCGGGGTGGCGGTGAGCTGGGTGGTTTCGTCCATGACACCTAGTCTCGTTGAAGTGGCCCGCTTCGACCAGGTAGTCATGCGATACCTGATCGCCTCCAGAAAGGCCCTGCCATGAGCGTCGAGCTCTTCAGCCCCGAAGGCATGTTCCAGCCCGTCCCCTACCACCACGTCTCCGTCGCGACCGGCAGCCGCCACGTGCACATCGCCGGACAGATCGCGCGTGATGCGCAGGGCAACAAGATCGCCACCGGGGATCTGGCCGGCCAGATGGCCCACGCGCTGCGCAGCACGGCGCGGGGACTGGCCGCCGCGGGGGCGAGCTTCGCCGACGTGGTGCGTCTGCGCTTCTACGTGACCGACTGGCAGCCGGAGAAGTACCCGCAGTTCGCCGCCGGCATCGACGGTGTGGCCGAGGAGCTGGACCTCCCGCAGCCGCTGCCGCCCTTGTCGGCCATCGGCGTGGACTACCTCTTCGAGCCCGATGTGCTGGTGGAGGTCGAGGCCGAGGCGATACTCGACCGAGTGAGGTCCGGTGGATACGCCGGTCGGCCTATCGGTGCCACGGCGTTGCTGGCACACTGAAGCCATGAGCGTGCTGGTCGCCTACGCGACCCACTCCGGAGCCACCCTGACCCTGGCCGAGACCGTCGCGGCCACCCTCAGCGAGCGCGAGATCCCCTCGGATCTGGTCGACGTCACGCGTGACCCGGACCCGGGTGCCTACGACGCGGTGGTGCTGGGTGCGCCCGTGCGGGCCGAGTCGATCGACAAGCCTGCGGTGAGCTGGGTCCAGAAGCATCGCGCCAGCGTGCTGGAGCGTCCGTTCGCATTCTTCTCCTGCTCCGGCTCCGCCTCGGACCCCGCCAAGGGCGGCCGACAGAAGGCCACCGAGTCGTTCCTGGACCGGATCGACTTCTCCCCGGTCGCCGTGCGGAACTTCCCGGGCTGGGTGCTCATGGACAGGCTCCCGGTCCACGAGCGGCTGCTGCTGAAGTCCATGCGCACGCCCACCGGGGACTTTCGTGACCTGCCGGCGGTCGCCGAGTGGACCCGCGAGATCGCCCCGCTGCTCAGACGCGGGAACTGACCCGGTCCAGGAACCTCCGGTGGAAGCGGGTCTCGCCCGTGGACTCCGGGTGGAAGGCCATCGCCAGCAGGTTCCCCTGCTCGACGGCGACCACGCGGCCGTCGGGCAGGGCTGCCAGTGCCGTCGCCGACGAACCGACCTCCTCGATGACGGGGGCGCGGATGAACGCCGCCCGCACCGTCGGCGGATCGAGGACCGGTACCTCGAGATCCGACTCGAACGACTCCACCTGCCTGCCGAAGGCGTTGCGCCGCACGGTCGCGTCGATCCCACCGAAGGTCTCCTGACCAGGAATCCCGTCGGCGAGACGATCAGCCAGCAGGATCAGACCGGCGCACGTGCCCAGCACCGGCAGCCCCGCCGCGATCGCCTCCCGCAGCGGCGACTGCAGGCCGAAGGCCCGCGAGAGCTTGTCGATCACGGTCGACTCGCCGCCGGGCAGTACCAGGCCGTCGACCGCGGCGAGCTCCGAGGCCCGGCGCACCAGGGTCACCTCGGCGCCGAGGTCGGTGAGGACCTGCGCATGCTCGCGGACGTCGCCCTGCAGGGACAGGACGCCGACGCGCGGGGCCGCCCCAGCCGTCCCGCTCACCAGCCGCGGTCGGCCAGACGGTGCGGGGCGGGCACGTCGGCCACGTTCAGGCCCACCATCGCATCGCCCAGCCCGCGCGAGACGTCGGCGATCACGGTGGGGTCGTCGTGGAAGGTGGTGGCCTTGACGATGGCGGCGGCCCGCTCGGCGGGGTTGCCGGACTTGAAGATGCCCGAGCCGACGAAGACCCCGTCGGCCCCGAGCTGCATCATCATCGCGGCGTCGGCCGGGGTGGCGACGCCGCCCGCGGTGAACATCACCACCGGCAGGGTGCCCGTCTCGGCGACCTCGGCCACCAGATCGTAGGGAGCCTGCAGCTCCTTGGCGGCGACGTACAGCTCGTCCTTGGACTTGGAGCGCAGCGCGCTGATCTCCGCGGTGATGGTGCGGATGTGCTTGGTGGCCTCGGAGACGTCCCCGGTGCCGGCCTCGCCCTTGGAGCGGATCATCGCGGCGCCCTCGGTGATGCGGCGCAGCGCCTCGCCCAGATTGGTCGCTCCGCACACGAACGGCACGGTGAAGGCGTGCTTGTCGATGTGGTTGACGTAGTCGGCGGGGGAGAGGACCTCGGACTCGTCCACGTAGTCCGCCCCCAGCTGCTGGAGGACCTGCGCCTCGACGAAGTGACCGATGCGGGCCTTGGCCATGACCGGGATCGAGACGGTCTCGATGATCTGGTCGATGAGGTCGGGGTCGCTCATCCGGGCCACGCCGCCCTGGGCGCGGATGTCTGCGGGGACGCGTTCCAGGGCCATCACGGCGACCGCGCCGGCGTCCTCGGCGATCTTCGCCTGCTCGGCCGTGACGACGTCCATGATGACGCCGCCCTTGAGCATCTCGGCCAGCCCGCGCTTGACGCGCCCTGTGCCCGTCGTGGTCATGGTGCACTCCTTCGTTTGATCTAGGCCAAAAGCTAGCACGGCGTATGCCGAAGTGGGAGAGGGTGCGGGTCGTACACTCGGATCGTGCCCACACCTGCATCGACGTCGATCACCGGCGCCACCGCCGCCGAGATCGCCGACAGCGTGCGCGCCCTGATCGACCGCGGCGAACTCACTCCCGGCGATGCCCTGCCCCCGGTGCGCTCCCTGGCCGAGCAGCTCGGGGTCAACCGCAACACGGCCGTGGCCGCCTATCGCCTCCTCGCCCGCTCCGGGGCGGTGGTCGCCCAGGGCCGGGCCGGCACCCGCGTGGCCGGCACCAGCGCCGTCCCGCAGGAGGGCTACGCCGACGCCGGAGTCCTGCGCGACCTCGGCACCGGCAATCCGGCCCCGGAGCTCATCCCGGAGCTCGGCCCCGCCCTGCAGGCTGCCGGTGGCCGGCCGGTGCTCTACGGCGAACCGGTGATCGATCCGGAGCTCGAGTCGTGGGCGCGGCAGTGGATGGCGCCCGATGTTCCTTCTGGGGGCGAGGACTTCCGCCTCACGCTGACCAGTGGCGCTGTCGACGCCGTCGAGCGGCTGCTGGCCCAGGCCCTGATGCGCGACGACGCGGTCGCGCTGGAGGATCCGTGCTTCCTGGCCAGCATCCACACCGTGCGCGTGAACGGCTACCGCGCCGTGCCGGTCCCGGTCGATGCGGAGGGCATGACGGCCGACGGTCTCCGGGCGGCCCTCGAGCAGGGGGTCCGGGCCGTGGTGTGCACCCCGCGCGCCCAGAACCCAACGGGCGCCTCGCTCAGCGAGGCCCGCGCCCGCCGGCTGCGCGAGGTGCTCGCGGACCATCCGTACGTGCTGGTCATCGAGGACGACTACTACTCGATGCTCTCCCGGTCCCCGTTCCGCTCGATCATCGGACCGGAGCACCGGCGCTGGGCACTGGTGCGCTCGGTCTCGAAGTTCGTGGGCCCGGACATGTGCCTCGCGCTGACCGCGACGGATCCGCAGACGGCCGAGCGGCTCGCGATGCGGCTCAGCCCCGGCACGACGTGGGTCTCGCATCTGCTGCAGCGCATCACCCACGCCGTGCTGCGCGATGACGGTTCCCGTGCGCTGATCGAGCGGGCCGGCCAGCACTATGCCGAGCGCAATGCCGATTTCCGGGCGCGGCTGCAGCCCCACGGCATGTCGGCCGAGCCCGGCGACGGGATCAGCCTGTGGGTCCCGGTCGGGGCGCCGGCGCGGGCCGTGGCCGAGCGACTCATGCGACGGGGATGGCTGGTGCGCACGGGCGACGAATTCCGCCTGGATCAGGCGGACGCCCCCTCGCGGCATCTGCGCGTCACCGTGCACGACCTCGAGGAGCGGGAGGCGGAATCGCTGGCCGCCGACATCGCGGCCGCGGTGCGCGAGACGGGTTAACATGCCGTGACCCCGGCCACACAACAAAGGTGCTGTCGACCATGAGGCTCGAGCCTGCCATCCGTCTCCGCTTGTCGCTGATGATGTTCCTGGAGTTCTTCGTCTGGGGGAGCTGGTTCGTCACGCTCGGCACCTACCTCGGCACCGAGCTGGGCTCCTCCGGCGGCCAGATCTCCCTGGCGACCATGACCCAGAGCCTCGGCGCGATCATCGCCCCGTTCCTGGTGGGGCTCATCGCGGACCGGTTCTTCGCCGCCCAGCGCATCCTCGGCGTGCTGCACCTGTTCAGCGCGGTCATGCTCGTCCTCGCCGGGCGGCAGGACGACTTCAACGGCTTCTTCCTCTTCGCTCTGCTGGCGATGGTGTCGTTCATGCCGACCCTCGCCCTGGTCAATTCGATCTCGTTCCGACGCATGACCAAGCCCGATCAGCAGTTCCCCGCCGTGCGCGTGTTCGGCACGATCGGCTGGATCATCGCGGGCCTGGCCATCGGCTGGATGGGCTGGGAGGGCTCGGGGAGCCTCGAGAACACCTTCTACATGGCGGCGATCGGCTCGGCCGTGCTCGGCCTCTACGCGTTCACGCTGCCGCACACCCCGCCGGAGCCGAACCAGGGCAAGGCGACCGTCCGGGACGTGCTCGGGCTGGACGCCCTGGCTCTGCTGCGGACCCGCTCCTATCTGGTCTTCTTCGTCTCCTCGGTGCTGATCTGCATCCCGCTGGGCTTCTACTACACCTTCACCAACCTCTACCTCAACGAGATCGGGGTGCCCCGGGCCGCCGCGTACCAATCCCTGGGCCAGTTCTCCGAAGCCCTGTTCCTGCTGGCCATGCCGTTCATGCTGAAGCGTCTCGGCATCAAGTGGACCCTGCTGATCGGCATGCTCGCCTGGGCGCTGCGGTACGTGCTGTTCGGCTTCGGCGACGCCGGATCGCTGCTGTGGATGGTGATCATCGGCCTCGTCCTGCACGGCATCTGCTACGACTTCTTCTTCGTCGCCGGGCAGATCTACACCGACCGCTTCGCCCCCGCTCGCGTGCGCAGCGCCGCCCAGGGGCTGATCTCGCTGGCCACCTACGGGGTGGGCCTGCTGATCGGCACGCTCATCTCCGGCGTGATCGTGGACGCCTTCCTCGCGGCCGACGGCACGCACGACTGGCGGGCGATCTGGCTGGTCCCGGCAGGCCTCGCGGTGCTGGTCGCGATCTTCTTCGCCACGTTCTTCACGGACGAGGAAACGGCCGACGAGGCCGACGACGAGGCCGAGCCCGCTGCCGCCGGCTGAGCGCCGGGCAGGGCAGAGAAGCCGGCTCAGGCCCCGCGCCGCGCCCGGAGCCGGATCATGACCCAGCTGATCGGGGGCAGGAGCGCGGAGAGGTCCTCGTCCGCGGGCACGGCCCCGTCCTCGTCCCCCACCCCGCCGAAGGGCCGCGGGATCACGCGATCGGGATCATCGGCCGTGTTCACCGCGTACGGGTCCTCCTCGTGCACGATCACGGCCTCGGCCACCTCGAACGATTCCCGGAACGCATCCAGCGGCACCGTCAGCTCGAGCGACTCCTCGAGCGAGCGGTTGACCGCGAACACGACCAGTTCGCCGCTCTCCTCGTCCCACGTGCACACGGCATCGAGCACGGAGCTCGCCCCGAAGCGTCGGTTCTCGTAGGCCGGGGAGTCGAGGGCGGTGCGCAGCACCTGCCCGCGCGCGTGCCGGGAGGTCAGGGCGAAGGGATGGAAGATGCTCTGGCGCCAGGCGCGTCCGCCCGGTTCGGTGCGGATCGGCCCCAGCACGTTGGCCAGCTGGGCCTGCGAGGCGGAGGCGACGCGGTCGGTGTGCCGCAGCAGGCTGATCAGCAGGTTGCCCACCACCACGGCGTCCTGCGCCGTGTACGTCGATTCCGCGAACCGCGGCGCCACGGGCCAGTCGTCGCCACTGGGTTCGGCGCCCGGGTCGCCGTGGCCGTTGCTGGTCACGTTCCACTCGTCGAAGCTGATCATGATGCGCTTGCCGTGCCGGCCCAGCGCCCGCACGTGGTCGCAGGTGGCGACGACGGCGTCGATGTAGGCGTCCATGTCCTCGGCCACCGCCAGGTAGGAGGCCTGGTCGCCGTCCTCCTCGCGGTAGTAGACGTGCGCCGAGAGCATGTCGATCGCGTCGTAGCCCGCCTCCAGCACCGCCTGCTCCCACGCACCGAACGTCGGCATCGAGGAGTGGGAGGAGCCGCAGGCCACGAGCTCGAGGTCCGGGTCCTCGCGGCGCATCGCCCGTGCCGTCTCGGCCGCGATCCGCCCGTAGACGTCGGCCGGCTTGTGCCCGAGCTGCCACGGGCCGTCCATCTCGTTGCCCAGGCACCACATCCGGATGCCGTACGGCTCCGGGTGCCCGTGGGCCGCGCGCTGATCGGACAGGGCGCTGCCGACGGGGGCGTTGGCGTACTCGAGCACGTCGAGGGCCTCCTGCGGCCCGCGGGTGCCGAGGTTGACCGCGTACATCGGCTCGACGCCCGCCTTCGCGGCCCAGGTCATGAACTCGTCCAGGCCGAAGGTGTTGGGCTCCATCGAATGCCAGGCCCGTTCGTGGCGCCACGGCCGCTGCTCGATGGGGCCGACGCCGTCCTCCCAGCGATAGCCGGAGACGAAGTTCCCGCCGGGGTAGCGCACCGAGCTCACGCCGAGCTCGCGGGTCAGCTCGAGGACGTCTGTGCGCAGGCCGTCGGCGTCGGCCGAGGGATGGTCGGGCTCGACGATCCCGGTGTAGACGCACCGCGCCATGTGCTCGACGAAGCTGCCGAAGGTGCGGCGGCGCACGGGGCCGACGTCGTGGGCAGGATGGAGGTGGACGGTGGCGTGCAGGGTCATCGAGGAGTCCTCCGCCCGCGGCGTTCGGGAGGGGCGCGAGCCGGTGCCCCCGAGGCTAGCCCATGGGCACTTCTCCTCAGGGATGGCGCGAGCCGACGTTCTGAAATAGGCTTTCATATATCCGTCCTCGGGCCCGCCCGCTCCGGCAGGAAAGGTTGACCATGACCTCCACGTCCCCGCCCGCCGCGCCACTGCGCGTCGGCGTCATCGGCACGGGCGGGATCTCCCGCGCCCACGCCCCCGGCTGGATCGAGGCCGGTGCCGAGCTGCACTGCTACAGCCTGCAGGGGGCCCCGGCCTTCGCCGAGGAGTTCGGCGCGAGGGTCCACGAGAGCCTGGAGTCGATCCTCGCGGCCGTCGATGCCGTGGACATCTGCACGCCCACCCCGGACCACGGCGAGATCGTCCACCGCGCGCTGGACGCCGGCAAGGACGTGGTCTGCGAGAAGCCGCTGACCCTCACCCCGGAGGACGCCCGCTCGGTCCTCGAGCACGCCGAGCGTGCCGGCCGCCTGCTGCTGCCCGCCCACGTCGTGCGGTTCTTCCCGCAGTACGCCGCCGCCAAGGCCGCGATCGACACCGGCGCCGTCGGCCGTCTCGCGGTGCTGCGCTTCGAGCGCACCGGATCCTTCCCGACCCAGCCCTGGTTCGGCGACGAATCCCGCTCCGGGGGGATCGTCATGGACCAGATGATCCACGACATCGACCAGGCCATCTGGATGGCCGGCCCCGTGGGCACCGTCTACGCGCGGCAGTCGACGGCGACGGAGACCGACACCGTGCGCACCGCCCACGTGATCCTGACCCACACCTCCGGGGCGATCAGTCACTGCCGTGGCCTGTGGGGCCCACCGGGGACGCAGTTCCGCTACACCTTCGACCTGGCCGGGGACGTGAGCAAGCTCCAGTACGACTCCGCGGGCGATTCCCCGGTCATCTTCGACGAGGTCGCCTCTGCGCGCCAGAGGAGCGGTGACGGATACCTCCCCGATGTGGCGGCAGGGCCGAGCCCCTACGTCGAGGAGATCCTCGAGTTCGCCGCCGCGATCCGCGACGGCGGCCCCTCCCGGGTCTCCGCGGCCGACGGCGCCTACGCCGTCGAGGTCTCCTCCGCCGCCCTCGAATCCCTGCGCACCGGAGGGAGCGTCACATGCTGAATGCCACCACCCCGCTGAAGATCGCGCTGATGAGCTGCGCGCACACCCACGCCGTCTCCTACGCGAGCCGGCTCGAGGCACTGCCCGAGGTGGATCTCGTGGTCGCCGATCCGGACGACTACGGCGACGTGCCCGCCCAGCACATCGTCCACTCGTACGCCGCGGCCTGGGAGGCCTGGCCCGAGGGGCCCGACGCCATCGTCGTCACCAGCGCCAACGCGCACCACAAGGATCTGGTGCTGGAAGCCGCGCGCCGAGGCGTGCACGTGCTGTGCGAGAAGCCGCTGGCTACGAACGTCGCCGACGCCGAGGCCATGGTCGCCGCCTGCCGCGAGGCCGGCGTGGTGCTGATGACCGCCTTCCCCGTCCACTTCGCCCCCGCCGTCCAGTCGCTGCGCACCGCGATCAGCGAGGGGGCGCTCGGGGAGGTCATCGGCATCACTGGCACCAACAACGGGATGCTGCCCGATTCGCGGGCATGGTTCACCGACGTCGAGCTCGCCGGCGGCGGCGCCATGGTCGACCACACCGTGCACATCGCCGAGATCCTCGACTCCGTCTTCGGCCCGCCCACCACCGTGCACGCCGTCGCCAACCGGATCCTGTACGCCGATCGTGCGGGGGAGGGCGCCGAGACCGGCGGGCTGGTCACGCTCACCTACGACAGCGGGCTGGTCGCGACCATCGACTGCTCCTGGTCGCAGCCGCCGGACGCCCCCACCTGGGGCGGGCTGTGCGTGCAGGCCGTCGGCACCGGCGGGCAGCTCCAGGTCGACGCCTTCGCCCAGCATGTCGGCGGGCACGGCCAGTGGCTGCCCTACGGCAGCGACCCCGACGCGCTGCTGCTGACGGCATTCCTCGACGCCATCCGCGCAGGGGAGGCCGTCGAGCCCTCGGGCGACGTGGGGCTGCGGACCGTGAAGGTCGTCGCCGCTGCCCAGGAATCGGTGCGGACGGGGCAGCCGGTGGCGTTGGAGGGCTAGACAGGACTGGACCGGGCTGGTCCGGCCCCGGCTGCACGGCATCCTGTCTGGACCGGGCTGGATCCGACTCAGGCGGGCCCGTCGAAGGTCTCCTGCGGGTATTTCTCCTCGTAGGCGACCACCAGGTCCAGCCAGTCGCTGCGCGCCTGATCCTCGTCGTCGTGGTGGCCCATCCGCCACAGCAGGTCGTGGACGGTTGCCTCGGCGGCCGGATCCAGCCGCAGCACGACGGAGGCGGCGGCGAGGTCCGCCCCCTCGTGCAGTGGCCTGACCAGGTGCCGGTCGCGCTCGCAGGCGCGCGTGTACGGCGCCAGCCACTGCTCGAGCCGATCGCGATGCTCGCGGCGGCGCCGGGCGCTCAGCAGTCCCGTCAGCAGGCCGATCTCGGGCCGAGAATCCGGGTCGACCTCCGCGTTCGCCCGTGCGATGCGGCCCAGGGCGTCGCGGGCGACGCCGGGATCCAGGCCCGGCGCATGAACCCAGACCGGATGGGACGTCGCGGGCAGCAGGGACGCCCAGGACCACTTGGCCACGAGCCGTCGGATCTGCTCGTCCTCCCAGTCACCGGTGACATCGGGGCTGTGCTCGGGCGACTGGGTCATGGCACCTTCCTGCGGCGCGGTCCGTCCGCCCTCGCGACCTGGGTATCCTATGGGAAAACGGATCGCCGTAGCGCAAGGGTGTGCTGGTCCTGCCTCCCCCTCGGCGCACGAAGGGACTGACGACATGGCCATCAGACGACAGGTGCTGCGCGACGAGGTCGAGGAGCTGATGCTGCAGCGTCTGCTCGAATCGCGCTGGGCCCCCGGTTCCCGGCTCAGCATCGACGGTCTCGCCCGTGACCTGGATGTCTCTCCGACCCCGGTGCGCGAGGCGATGGTCTCCCTCGAGCGATCGGGCCTGGTCGAGTACGTCGCGCTGCGCGGCTACGTGGTGGCACCGATGCTGGATACGGAGCAGATCACGGAGCTGCTCGAGGCCCGCAAGACCATCGAGCTGGCGGTCCTGGACCGTGCCTTCGAGGACTGGGACGCGCTGGTGGCCGATCTCGAGGCGGCGCAGGCCCGCCACGCCGAGGTGATGGCCCGCATCGATGCGGCCGACGAGGTCGACTACGAGCTGGTGCGCGAGCACTTCCAGGCGGACTGGGGCTTTCACCAGACCCTCTACAAGCATGCGAACAACCGGTACCTGGCTCACATGTTCGAGAGCCTGCGCACGCACACCCACCGCATGCGTCAGACCTGGGAGGGCGGGCCCATGCAGCTCGATGCCCGGGAGGCGTACGAGGAGCACGGCAAGATCCTCGAGAAGGTCCGGCGCCATCACCACGATGCGGCGCTGAAGGCCCTGGCCGATCATCTCGACGCAGTGCTGACCCGGTCGGTCGAGATGGATACGGAAGCGGCGGCGCAGGTCAGCGGCCGGTGAGGGGGTCGGTCCGCTCATCGGGGAGGCGGTGCCGCAGGAACTCGGAGTGGACGTCGAGGTTCCGGGCGAGGCGATCGATGACGTCGCTCTCGAGGCGATCGACCTCCCGGTCGAGCGCTGCCAGCTGCTCGTCGATGCTGCGCACGTTCGCGGCCGCCCGCTGCCTGGCCCCGTCCGTGGGGCTCGCGAGGAAGCCGGCGGTGTCCTCCAGCGCCTGCACGAGGTCGGGGACGTAGCGCGAGGCCATCCCCTCCAGCATCATCACGTCCTCGTCCGAGGCGCGGCGCGACTGCAGCGAGGGTGAGCCCGCCAGGGCATCGATCCTCTGCAGGAGCGCCTCGGCGCGCTTGAGCACCGGTTTGACGAGGGGACCGGGCCGCCTCCGCCGCATCCGGGCGAGGCGGCGACGCTCCCGCTTCGTGGACCTCACCATGCGCTCGAGCACCGGGCCGGTGCCGACGGGCATCTCCGCGCGGCCGACGCTGAGACGCACCGGTGCCGGGCCCCGGTTCCGCAGCAGGATGCCCAGACCGCCGCCGACGACGACCCCGACCCCCGCGCCCGCCAGCAGCGGGGCGAGGAGCCCGGCACCGCCGATCAGGGAGCTGACGCCGAGCACCAGGAAGCTGCTGATCCCGAAGACGCCACCGAGGACACTGGGCACCCAGACGGTCAGCCAGCGGCCGCGCCGGCGCGGCACGGTGATCGATGTCGACGGCGGCGGGTGGACCTTTCCCACGAGCGGGCCCTGTGACATAGGGGGTCGGAAGGGGAGGCGGCCCCTTCTGGTCGGCTGAGCACGTGCCGATCGGCCCTGGTCGCTCATGGTCACCCGCAGAGTCTCGTGGGATGAAGCTGAGGGCCACCACGATATCGCGGGCGCCTGAGCGGAGTCAGACCGCGGCGTGCGCCTCCGCGATGCGCAGCAGCTCGAGGTAGCCCTCGAGCTCCCACGCGGTGCGGCCGACGAACAGGCCGGTGACGTGCTCGATGCCGAGCAGATCGGCGGCGTTGTCGAGGTTGACGGAGCCGCCGTAGAGCAGCCCGGTGACGTTCCCGCCGTAGGCCTCCCCGAGCGCGGCGAAGGGCTCGATGAGCTCCCGGACCGTGGCCGGGCGCCCCTTCTCGCCGATCGCCCAGATCGGCTCATAGGCGATGACCACGCGCGAGAGCTCGTCGGCATCCAGACCGTCCAGCGCCCCGGCGGCCTGCTCCAGGATGAACTCCGCGGAGCCCCCGGCATCCTTCACCTCGAGGCTCTCGCCGATGCACAGCAGGGGAGTGAGGCCGTGACGGAGCGCCGCGGCGACCTTCCAGCGGGTGGTCTCGACGCTCTCGCCGAAGTGCTCACGGCGTTCGGAGTGACCGATCTCGACGAGCTGGGCCCCGGCGTCCTTCGCCTGCGGGACCGAGACCTCACCGGTCCAGGCCCCAGCGTCCTCCCAGTGGGCGTTCTGCACGCCCAGCAGCACGGGGGAGTCCTCGCCGAGGATCTCGCGCACCGTGGTGGTCGCGGTGAACGAGGGGATGACGAAGGGCTGCACGCCGGCCGGGGCACCTCCGGCCAGGTGCTCGCGCAATCCTTCGGCCCAGGCGCGGGCCTCGGCGAGGGTCTTGGTCATTTTCCAGCTGGTGCCGATCCACAGGGTCACGAAGGGTCTCCTCGGGTGTTCGATGGGCGGTTCGGGGCCGGTCAGGACAGGTGCCGGCCGAGCTCGGACATGAGCAGGGAGAACGAGACGGCACCCGGGTCGGGGGTGCCGAGGGACTTGTCCCCCAGCACGCGTGCGCGGCCCCGACGGGCGGTGATCTCGGCGGTCCCCTCCGCAGCGGCCTGGGCCGCCTGGGCTGCGGTGAGGATCGCCTCGGAGGCATTGTCCCCCGAGAACGCCTCCGCCAGGGCGGACCGGAACGGGATGGCCGCGTCGGCCATGGTCTTGTCGCCCACCTGGGCTCCGCCCAGGCGCAGCACGGCGTCGATCCCGGCATCGAGCGCCTCGACGACGAGTGCGGAGGAGGCGCCGGAGTCGTCGGCGAACACGCTACCGGCGGCGGTCAGGGCTGCGCCCCATAGCGCGCCCGAGGTGCCGCCGGCCGATTCGGCCCAGGCCTCGCCCGCGCGGACCAGCAGGGTACGGGCCCCGGCGCCCTGCTCGCGTGCGGAGCGTGCGGCGGCCGCTGCCCCTCGGGAGCCGTACGCCATGCCCTGGCCGTGGTCGCCGTCGCCCGCGATCGCGTCGATCCGCCCCAGCTCGGTCTCCTCCCGGGTGCAGACGGCCTCGAACAGGTCCAGGACGCCGGTGATGCTCGCGGCGACGGTGCGGGAGTCCTCGGTGGAGCGCGGGGTCTCGTCGGCGCCGGGCTCCCAGAAGCTCGTCCGCGGCGGACGCTCGGCGGTGGGCATCGCGCCGCGGCGATAGGCGGGGGTGTCGACCGGTGCGAGCCAGTGCTGCTCGAGCTCCTCGTCCAGGAAGACGAGGGTCAGCGAGACGCCGGCCATGTCGAGGCTGGTGATGAACTCGCCCACCTCGGGGCGCACCGGGGTGATGCCGGCCGTCTCGAGGTGCCGGACGATGTGCGAGTAGAGGACGAACAGCTCCTCGTGCTTCACGGTGCCCAGGCCGTTGACGATCACCGCGGCGCGGCCCGTGTATCCGTCCTCGGTGCGCTCGGGCTCCTCCGCCAGGACGCCCTCGGCCAGGAGCTTCGCGACCTCCGCCGCGGAGCCGAGGGGCTCCTCGCGCACGCCGGGCTCGCCGTGGATCCCCAGGCCCACGCCCATCTTGCCCTCGGCCACCTCGAACAGCGGCTCGGTGGCGCCGGGAAGGGTGCACCCCTCGAACGCGACCCCGAAGGTGCGGGTGGCGTCGTTGGCCTTCCAGGCGATCCGTTCGGCCTCGTCCAGGTCGGCTCCGGCCTCGATCGCTGCACCGGCGATCTTGAACACGGGCAGGTCACCGGCGATCCCGCGGCGGTCGCGATGGTTGCGGGGCGAGTTGGAGGCGATGTCATCGCTGACCCGGATGATCCGTATGTCGATGCCCTCGGCGCGCAGCTTCTCGGCGGCCGCGCCGAAGTGCAGCACATCGCCCGCGTAGTTGCCGTATCCCAGGAGCACGCCGCCGCCGTTCTCGGCGTTGCGGGCCACCGAGTGGACCTGCGAGGCCGACGGGGAGGCGAACACGTTGCCGCACGGTGTGCCGTGGGCCATGCCGGGGCCCACCCAGCCGGAAAAGGCCGGGTAGTGGCCGGAGCCGCCGCCGATCACCAGTGCGGGTCGGCCCTCAGGGGTCTCGGTGGGCCGCACGACCCCGCCGTGGACCCGGATCAGGTGATCGGGGTGGGAGAGGGCGAGACCGGCGACGGCCTCGTCGGCGAAGTCGGCGGGGTCGTTGTGGAGGTAGGTCATCGGGTCGTTCCTTCGCTGCGGGTGGAGGGCAGGGCTCAGACGATCAGCCAGACCAGGCCGAGGATCGCCATGGCGGTGAAGCCGAGGATCGAGGTGAGGACGGTCCAGGTGCGCAGTCCGTCGGCCACCGAGAGGCCCAGGAACTTCGTGGCGATCCAGAAGCCGGAGTCGTTGATGTGGGAGAGCGAGACCGAGCCCAGGCCGATGGCCAGGATGATCAGCGCCACCTGGACGGGGGAGTAGTCCCCGGCCAGCACGGTGCCCTGCACGATTCCCGCGGCCGACAGCGTCGCCACGGTCCCGGAGCCCTGGGCGACCTTGAAGGCGAGGGCGACCAGGAAGGCGAGCAGCAGGATGGGCACTCCCGCACCGATCAGCAGCCCGGAGACCGCATCCCCCACGCCCGTCTCGGTGAGGACCTTGGCGAAGACCCCGCCGGCACCGGTCACGAAGATCACGATCGCGGCCGGACCGAGAGCGCCGTCCATCAGCTCGCTGACCTGCTGGCGGCCCCAGCCGTGCATGATCCCCAGCAGGTACATCGCGGCGATGGTGGCGACCAGCAGGGCGAACCCGGGGGCGCCGACGAAGGAGATGACGTTCGCGGCCCGCGAGCCCTCCTCGAAGACCACGGAGCCGACGGTGCCGGCGGTGATCAGCAGGATCGGCAGCAGGATCAGCGCGATGACCAGGCCGGCAGAGGGGCGGCGGACTGCCGCCGCGTCGGCGTCCCCGTCGGCCGCCGGCCCGGGAGAGCCGAAGCTCGCGGCACCGGCCTGGGCGTACTTCTCCTGGACCGGGGCGGCGAGGCGGAAGACGGGACGAGCCGTGACCTGCTTGCCCGCGAAGTAGACGAGGAAGCCCATCGGGATCGCCAGGGCGATGCCCATGACGGTCACCAGGCCCATCAGGCCCTCGCCCAGCAGGGTGGTGGAGCCGACGACGCCCGGGTGGGGCGGAACGGTGTTGTGGATGAAGACCATGAACACCGCGACGGGCATGCCGATGGCGACCGGCCCGCGGTGCCCGGCGGCCTTGGCGAAGGCGAAGATGATCGGGACCAGGATGATGAAGGCGACGTCGAAGAAGATCGGGATCGCGACCAGGCCCGAGGCGATCAGCAGAGCCTGCTCGAGGCGCTTCTCGCCGAGCACGCCGGCGGCGCGGTGGGCGATGACCTCAGCGCCGCCGGTCCGCTCGATGATGCCGCCGAGCATGGCGCCGAGGCCCACCAGCAGCGCCACGCTGCCGAGGGTCCCGCCCATGCCCTCGATGACCAGCGGGATGATGTCCTGGACGGCGATGCCGCCGGCCAGCGCGGTGAGGATCGAGACGAACAGCAGCGAGACGTAGGCCGGCCACTTCAGCGCGATCACGGTGAAGAGCAGGATGGCGATCGCGCCGACGGCGATCAGGGTGAGGACGAGAGGATCCATCATTGGGCCTTTCGAAGGGGGCCCGGGGCGACCGTCGCTGGTCGCCCCGGGGTCGGGGGGTCGTGGAGCCTCAGCGCTCGATCGTGTCGAGGTCGAGCATCTGGGCGAGCACCTTGTCGAGCTCCTCGTCGTCCCAGACCTTGGTCCAGTCGGGCTGGATGATGCTCTCGCGGCCGTAGTCCATGGCGCGCAGGCAGGCGTCGGAGAAGGGGTTGGAGCCGCGCAGGGCGTTGGTCAGGGCGATGAAGATGTGGCCGTGGAAGAGGGCCTTCACGGCCGGCTCGGGGATGCCCTTCTCGTTGACCGCGTGGTCCATGGCGTCCTTGAGGAACTGGCCAATCATGCAGCCGATGGTCTCGACCAGGGTCGGCTCGAGCTGGGCGAGCTGCTTGACGCTGACCCAGTGCACGTCGATGACGGGGGCGTAGATCGCGCGGATCACGGCGGCGGTGCGCTCGCGGATCGTCTCGTCCTCGCCCTCGTAGGCGGCGACGACCTCCTGCGGGGCGGCGATCCCGCCGAAGGTGTCGGCCCACTCCTCGCTGTTGGTCCGCTCGAGGAAGACGGAGGGGTGGGCCGGGTGCGCGCACGCCTGGTGGACGCCGTCGCGCTCGGCGAGCAGGCCGGCGTAGGCGGCGGCCGGGTCCAGGGTCAGCAGCACGGAGCCGTCCTTCATCAGCGGCACGACCTGCTCGGAGAGCTTGCCGAGCACGACGTCCGGCACGGCGAGGATCACGACGTCGGCGGCCTGGGCGGCCTCCTCGAGCGGTGTGACCTCGCGGCCCAGCTCGGCCAGGCGCTGCCGGCCGGCCTCGGAGGCCTCGACGTAGTACACCGGTGCGTCGGTGAGGTTGAGGTTGTTCGAGACCCGGGTGCCCATCTTGCCGGCGGCGCCGACGACGGCGACGCTGATCGACGGGTCGAGCTCGACGGTCTTGCCGAACAGGGGGTTCAGTTCCTTGCTGCTGGTCATCTCATGACTCCTCTGGGTGGCGCGCTCCGGCTCGGGGCGCGGTACGGGGCGACCGCGGGACGTGCGGTCGCAGGTCGGTACTCAGCTGGTGAGGGCGTCGCGCCGGCTGCGCAGCGCCGCCAGGGCCCGCTCGGTCCAGTCGCGCTCGGCAGCCAGGGTGGCGTCGAGGTCGCCCTGCCAGGGCAGCCAGTGCTCGACGATCGCGCTGGGCGACCCCTCGGCGTAGACGGCACCGAGCTCGTGGTCGAGGTCGAGCAGTCCCTCCCCGAGCGGGGCGCCGGTGTAGGCGAAGCCCACCCATCCCTCCTGGCGGGTGAAGGCGAAGTCCTTGACGTGGAGGTTCACGGTGTGCGCGGCGCAGGCTTCGACGACCTGCTTCGGGTGCTCGAGCGCGGCGACGCAGTTGGCCGGGTCCAGGCAGATGCCAACTCGCGGCGAGCCGATCCGGTCGATCACCTCGAGCAGCGTCGCGGTGGCCACCTGCTCGTAGGTCTCCAGGGCGAGGGTGATGCCGGCGCCCTCGAGGCGGGGGAGGGTGGCGCGGAGCTCCTTGGCGGCGGACTCGACTCCGTCGGCGATCTCGTGGGTCTGGATCATTGAGCGCAGGGTGCGGGCGCCGAGCGCCTCGGCGATGCCGACGTAGCGGCCCAGGTGTTCCCGGTCGATGGTGCGGGTGCCGAGCTCGAGCTCGAGCCCGTGGGCGTCGGCGTGCTCGCGCAGGGCGGCCAGGCCGGCCGGACCCTCGGCCTCGATCCGGGGGTCGTCGCAGATCTGGAACACGTCGCAGCCCAGCTCGGCGGCGCGGTCGATCATGCCGGGGATGTCCAGCGGGTCGGGGTTGACGTCCTGGAACTCCCAGAACAGGGCGTAGGTGCCGATACCGATCTTCATGCGCGGGTCACTCCGTCGTGCGGTCGCGGTGTGCTGAGGGTCCGGGGCGCGAAGGGGCTCGCACCCCGGACGACGAGCACACTAGACCCGCGCCCCGTAATTGGTCAACCGGTTGGACAATCTCCGGGCCGTCGAGATGGGCCGGAGAGGGCCTCCCCGGTACTGTGTGGCACTGTGAGCACCCCTTCGCCAGCTGCCCCCGGGCCCGAGGACGACGACGGAACCGCGCCCCCGCGCTTCGGCCCCGGCCGTGCCGTGCCCGCCGGGCTCAGTCGCTCACCCAGCAGCGCCGTGACCTACCGTCTCCTGGACCTTCTGCTGGGCGAGTCGATGCGCCCCGGGGACCGCCTGCCGGGGGAGCGCGCACTCGCCGAGAGCCTCGGGGTGGGACGCAGCGCGGTGCGCGAAGCGATCTCCGCGCTCGAGGTGCTCGGCGTCGTCGAGACCCGTGCCGGGTCAGGAACGTATCTGCGCTCGAACACCTCCGAGCTGCTGCCCAGCACGCTGTCGTGGTCCCTGTTGATGGATCAGGAGCGCACGGCGGAGCTGAGCGTGGTGCGCGGAGCGCTGGAACGCTCGGCCGCCCAGCTCGCCGCGCTCAGTGCGAGCGCGGAGCAGAAGGCCGAGCTGGTGCGTCTGGTCGAGGAGCAGCGTGCGGCCGCGGATGATGCCGAGGGGTATGTCGCGGCCGACGTCGCCTTCCATCGCGTGCTCGCCCAGATCGCCGGCAACGGCCTGATCGGCGAGCTGCTGGCCACCACCCGATCCCTGCTGCGGGTCTGGTTCGACCGTGCCGTCGACAATCGCGAGGACATCGACCGTGCGATCGAGGAGCACGACGTCATCGCGCGCGCCATCGCCGCCGGGGACGCGACGGCGGCCGCCGAGGCGATGGAACGACACATGGCCACGGCGACCGAGCGCATCCTCCGGGAGGACACAGCGACCGACTGACCACCGAAGGCGGCCACGGCGGCCGCGCCGTCAGCGGGTCTCGTCCTCGATCGAGAGCAGGTCGCTGGCCGATTCGAGGTTCATCTCCTCGGCCGGCTCCTGCTGCATGCGCCGCAGGTACGGCTGGGCGCGCTCGACCTGGTGCTCGAGGGCGTTCACGGTGGTCAGCATGGACTCGTTGGCCTTGGTGCGGAACGCATCCAGGCCGTCCATGGTGGTGAAGAGGTTGTCGAAGGCCCGCTCGAGGGTCTCGGGGGAGACACCCGAGGTCGCCGCCTGCTCCTGGATGCGCACGGTGTTCTTCGAGAGCATCTCGGAGGTGCGGTCGATCAGGTCGTCGGTGGTGCGGTTGACCGCGTCGATCTGGTCCAGCACGATCTTCTGGTTCTCCAGCGCCTGGGCCGTGATCACGGCGGTGCGCAGCGCGGTGACGGTGGTGGTCCGGGCGCGATCGACCCCCTGGACGAGCTTCGTGTTGTTGTCCTCGATCAATCCCATCGCCATGTAGGCCTGGACGGTCACGGCGATCTGCGTGGCCATGTCCTGCCGGCGCTGGCGCACGGCGAACAGCACGTCGCGCTCCAGCGCGTCGGCCACCTCGGCCTTGCCCTCGGCGCGGGACCGCTCGGCGCGGCGCACCACCTGATCGTCGAGAAGACCGAGCAGGTGGGAGGCCTTCTGGAGGGCGCCGAGGTCCTCCCACAGGGACCGGCGCTCCACGGTGAGCTCCGCGTTGTCGCGCTGGAGCATCTCCTGGCCGCGACCCAGGGCCTGGAGCACCTCGTCGAGCTGCTTCTGGTTGGACTCGAAGCGCCGGAAATAGCGCTTGGCGCTTCCCATCCCCGGCAGGAAGGACAGTGCCTTCGAGGCGAAGGTGTCCTCCTGCGGGGCGAGGTCCTCCATGGTGGTGCGCAGGTCCACGAGGGACTTGGAGACGGACTGCTGGGCGTCGCCGCTGTCGCGGGCGTCGCGCAGGGACTGCTCCATGAAGCGCGAGGAGGTGGTGCTGGTGCGCTCGAAGGTGCGGCGGGCCACCGAGCCGATGGCCGCGACCTCCGCGGTGAACTCCTGGGAGTGCGGATTGAGCGAGGTGACGGTGTCGAGCCAGGAATTCGCCTTGGCCTCCAGCTCCTGGTGCTGCTCGGCAGGGAGGTCGGGCAGGAGGGAGACGGCCTTGTCCTCGCTGACCTCCTCCACGGGCTCGGAGGGGACGATCTCCTCGGCGGGTTCCGGCGGTTCGAGCTTGTCCATGGGGTCTCCTTCGGATCAGACGTCGATGATCGGGTTCAGGTGCTGGTCGGCGAAGCGTGAGCGCAGGAACTCGGCGTGGACGTCGAGGTCGCGGGAGACCCCGGCGACGATGTCCGCCTCGATGCGTTCGAGCCCTTCGTCCAGCACGCTCAGCTGCTGGTCGATGGTGCCGAGGTTCTCCAGCGCCTCCTGGCGGGCTGCGCCGGCGAAGGAGGCGAGGAAGCCGATGGTGTCCTCGGCGGCGTCGACCAGGTCCGGCAGGTACCGGGTGGCCATGCCCTCGAGCATGGTGACGTCGCCGTCGTAGGGACGCCGCGCCTGGATCGTCTCCGAGCCCACGAGGGTCTCGATGCGCTCCAGCAGGGAGTCGACGTGGTCCAGTGCGAGCCGTGCGGCGGGGTCGGAGGCGCGCTCACGCAGTGCGGTGGTGCGCTCCCGGGTGCGGGCCGCTGCCTCCAGGATCCCTTCGAGGGTCTCGCGCGTGGTCTCGGGGACGTCGGGGCCGACGGGGCTCAGCAGCGCCGGCTTCGGCCGCAGCGCACGCGCCAGCGCACCGCTGCCGCCGGCGACGAGCGCGCCCACGCCGAGGGCGACCCCGACCGTGTCGAGGGGGCCGGCGATGACGTTGCCGAGGCCGAGCACAAGGCTGGTGAGGCCGGCGGCGCCACCGGCGAGGAGAGGCGCCCCCACCCAGAGCAGGCCGCCCCGACGCCGCGGGCGGTCCAATGCGGTCTCGGAGGGCGGGTGGACGGTGCCCTGAAGCGGGCGCCGGGCGGGTCCCCACAGGTCCCGGCGCTCGGGCGTGGCCTTCCACGGCAGGTCGCGGTCGCCGGGCGCGACGGGATCGGGGGACGTGCCGTCCCCGGTGTCCGGCCGGTGGGCCGGGCGATCGTTCCCCTCGTGCACAGGTAACCCGATCTCTCGGAAGGCGGAGCCGGCGCGGGGCCCGGGAGCCGCCCGAGCGCCCCGTCGTCGGCTTGTCGGAAGGCTATCGCGATCGGCTGGGAGGGAACATGGCTGCGCCCTTCACACCCGGCCCTTCACGCCCGCCACGATGCCGGGGCGCTGACGCCGTCGCCCTTCACACCGCCGCGATGATCCTATAGGATCCACGTCGAGACACCGTCGACGTTGAAGGGACAGCGATGTTCACCGCGGAGAACTGGCCGATCGGGGCCAACATGCTGTCGTTCGGGAACACCACCTCGGACGGCACCCCGACCCTGGAGGCCCCGTCCTCCGTCTGGGCCTCGCAGCTGCGCCAGGTCAAGGAGCTCGGTGTCGACCAGATCGACCCCACCGATGCCTGGCTGCCGCTGGCCAAGCTCAGCGATGAGCGCCTCGAGGAGTTCCGCAGCGTGCTCGACGGGGAGGGTCTGTCGCTGTCCTCGATCTCCATGACGCGCAACTCCGTCGTCGACGCCCGCCACGGGGAGCAGAACCTCGCCGACGCGCTGCGGTTCATCGAACTCGCCCCGAGCTTCGGCGTGAGCGTCGTCAACACCGGCTTCATGCAGGCCCTCACCGAGGCCCAGAGCAAGGCCATCTGGTTCTGGCTCGAGGACGGCCACCACGACGATCCGGCCCTGCGCGACCTGGCCATCGAACGCATCCGCACCCTCGGGGATGCCGCGAAGGCGCAGGGCATCCAGGTCAGCCTCGAGATGTACGAGGACACCTACGTCGGCACGGCCGATGACGCCGTCGCCTTCCTGGCCGACGTCGACCACGAGGCCGTCGGCCTGAACCCCGACGTCGGCAACCTGGTGCGCCTGCACCGCGAGGTCGAGCCCTGGCAGGACATCTTCGAGAAGGTCCTGCCCCACTCGAACTTCTGGCACATCAAGAACTACACCCGCGACTACGACACCGCCACCGGCGCCTACTCCTCGGCGCCGATGCCGCTGAAGTACGGCTACATCAACTACCGCTCCGTGATCCGCCGCGCCCTCGAGCTCGGCTATACGGGTCCGTTCTGCTGCGAGCACTACGGCTCCGACTCCCTCGGCGTCATCGCCGAGAACGTGCACTACATCAGGCAGGTGCTGAGCTCGGCTCTAGCATGAGGCCCCGGGGCGCACGCCCCTGACGTCCGAGGAACGAAGGAGTTCTGATGGATCCCGTCCTGCTCATCGCGCTGCTCGTCGGCATCGCGCTCATCATCGTCATCGTCCTGCGCACCCGCCTGGACGCGTTCGCCGGCCTGCTGATCGCCTCCGTGGTGGTCGGTCTCATCGCGGGTCAATCGCTGCCGGCCATCGTCGAATCCATCAAGACCGGGTTCGGGAACACGCTGGCCTCCATCGGCATCGTGATCGGCCTCGGCGTGGCCATCGGCAAGATCCTCGAGGTCTCCGGCGCCGCGCAGGCCATCGCGATGGCGTTCCTGCGCCTGTTCGGCAAGGGCCGTGAGCCCTGGGCCATGACCAGCATCGGTGCGCTGATCTCGGTGCCGGTGTTCTGCGACTCCGGCTACGTGATCATGAACCCGCTGGCTCGCGCCATCGCCAGGGTCAAGCAGTACGGCTACGCCACCGTGGGCATCGCGCTGGCCGGCGGCATGGTCATCACCCACCACTTCGTCCCGCCCACCCCGGGCCCGCTCGGCGTGGCCGGGCTGCTCGGCGTCAACGTCGGCTCCGTCATCCTCACCGGCCTCGTGTTCACCGTGCTGATGATCCCGGTCGTCACCCTCTACGCGAAGTGGATCGGTCCGCGGGTCGAACCGGTGATCAATGCCGAGGTCCAGGAAGCCGTGTACGGCAACGTGCGCGAGGATCGCTCGGCCGTGGCCGTCGCGACCGGCGGCCCTGCGGGCGGCGGGCCGGGACCCCGAACCCCGGTCGCCGACGGGCCGGCGCCGGAGGGGCCCGACGGGTCCGACGGGTCCGACGGCGCGGCAGGCCTGGACGGTCTCGGGACCGGCGCCGAGCTCGGCGAGCCGCCTGCGGGGGAGCCGCCCCACCGCGTCGGCCCCGTGGTCGGGCTGCTGCCCCTGGTGGTGCCGATCGTGCTGATCGTGATGAACACGGTCGTCTCCGCCCTCGACATGGAAGCCCAGGGCGTGGCCCTGCCCGAGGACTACGAGCCCTCCGGATGGGCCGGGCCCTTCATCTTCCTCGGCGACCCGGTGATTGCGCTGCTGATCGGTCTGGTGATGGCCGTCTACCTGCTGCTGCCGCGCTGGACGCCGCGCAAGAAGAGCCACAAGTGGCTCGGCGACGCCGCGGCCGACGCAGGCCTGATCCTGCTGATCACCGGCGCCGGCGGCGGCCTGGGCCAGGTGCTGCGCGACACCGGTATCGGCGATGCGCTGGCCGAGGCGATCGGCGGGCTCCCGCTGCCCTCGTTCCTGCTGCCCTTCCTGATCGCCTCGATCGTGCGCATCGCGCAGGGCTCCGGCACGGTCTCCATGATCACCGCCGCCTCCGTCACCGCACCGGTAATGGGCACGATCGGCCTGGACCCTCTGGTCGCGGTGATGGCCTGCGTCGCCGGCGCCATGGTGTGCAGCTACTTCAACGACTCCTACTTCTGGGTCGTCACCCGCTTCCTCGGCCTCGAGGGCACCGCGGCCCTGAAGGCCCACTCCGGGATGACCACCGTGATGTGGGCGGCCTCGATCCCGATGCTGTTCGTCCTCAGCCTCGTCCTGGGAGCGGGCGGCTGACGCTGGCCACCCGGCCGGTGGGGCCCGCCCTCCTCTGCCCCACCGGCCCCCTGCCCCTGCCGATCCCCCGACCCCTGCCAGCCCCTCCGACCCGCACGACCGACCCATCGCAACCCACCAGATCCCGACCGGACGGAGAACCGACCCCATGACCCTCGAGAACACCAGGATCCAGCCCTTCCCCGACGAGCGCACCGCGATCGTCACCGGTGCCGGCGCCGAGCGCGGCATCGGCCGCCGCGTCGTCCGCAAGCTCGTCAGCGAAGGCTGGAGCGTGGTCGCCGCCGACCTCGACGGTGCTGCCGTGGAGCAGTTCGCCACCGAGCTGAGCGGCGAGCTCCCCGACGGGGCCGCTCAGAAGGTGATCGGCGTGGCCGTCGACGTCAGCGATCAGGCCGCCGTGGACGCCGCCTTCGAACGCATCGACGCCGAGATGCCACCCATCGCCGCCCTGGTGAACCTCGCCGGGATCCCCAGCCCGCACACGATCTTCGAGCTGACCGGCGAGATCTGGGACAAGGTCATGGACGTCAACGGCAAGGGCACCCTGCTGATGACCCAGGCCGCGGCGAAGCGCATGATCGACGGCGGCTTCGGCGGGCGCGTCGTGAACACCTCCTCGATCACCGCGCTCGACGGCGGCGGCACCTTCTCCAAGACCGGCTACGCCGCGGCGAAGGCCGCCGTGCAGGGCCTCACCCGCGGCACCGCCCGCGAGCTCGGCCAGTACGGCATCACCGCCAACGTGATCCTGCCCGGGCCCATCGACACCGACATCATGGGCGGCACCCTCACCGATGAGCGCAAGGAAGGCATGTCCTCCAACATCCCGCTGCACCGCGTGGGCCAGCCCGAGGAGGTCGCCGGACTGATCAACTTCCTGGTCAGCGAGGACTCGAGCTACGTCAACGGCACCTCCATCAGCGTCGACGGCGGCAAGCACATGCACTGACGGGCCGGGCCCCGGAGGTCCTCTTCGGGGCTCGCCCTGCCTGCCCTGCCCCGCGCCGTCCGGCGCCATCCCGCGCCGTCGCGCTCTCGGCGCCCCCACGTCACCGCCCCCACAGGAGAGCCCACCCATGGCCGATTCGACACTGTCCGGCGCCCTGGAATTCGCGAGGATGCTCGCCGCCGGCGGTCTCCGCCTGGACCCGCTGGAATCCGCTCCCTCCATCGAGGACATCCGCCTGCTCGCCAGGCGACGCCTGCCCACGATGGCCTTCGACATCATCGACGGAGCCTCCAACCACGAGCTGACCCGCGAGGCGAACGTGGAGGACCTGCGCGAGGTGCTCTTCCGACCGCGCTGGCTGACCGACATCTCCCACGTCGACGCCTCCACCACCGTCGACGGCATGACCCTGGATCGTCCCTACGTACTCGGCCCGCTGGGCCTGCAGCGCATGATCGGCGGCGAGGGCGAGCTCGGGGCGGTCCGCGCCGCCGGCAGGGCGAACATCCCCTTCACCATCTCCACGGCCTCGAACTGGGCGATGGAGGAGCTCGCCGACCAGGCGACGGGGCCGCTGTGGTACCAGCTGTACATGTACAAGTCCGAGGCCATCGTCTCCAGCCTCATCACCCGAGCCAAGGCCATCGGCGCCGAGGCGCTCGTGGTCACCGTCGATGTGCCCCTGAACGGGAAGCGGTACCGCGACCACCGCAACGGCATGTCGATCCCGCCGAAGATCACCCCCCGCAATGCCGTCCAGGCGATCCGTCACCTCGACTGGACCCGAGCGGTGATGCGGCCCCCGGCGATCGGGTTCCGCAACCTCAAGGACGAGATCCAGGGCGACAACGCCGTCTCGCACCAGGAGTTCGTCAACAAGCACCTCACCAACCTCACCCTGACCTGGGACAACATCGAACAGGTACGGCGTCAGTGGGACGGCCCCCTCTACATCAAGGGCATCCTCACCCCGGAGGACGCGCTGCGCGCGCTGAAGGTCGGGGCCGACGGGGTCTACGTCTCCAACCACGGGGGTCGCCAGCTCGACTCCTCGCCCAGCTCCATCCGCGCCCTACCCTCGATCGTGGACGCCGTCGACGGCCGCATGACCGTCGTGTTCGATTCCGGCGTGCGCACCGGCGACGACATCGCCAAGGCCCTCGCCGTCGGCGCGGACCTCGTCTCCATCGGCCGGGCCTGGGGCTACGGCAACGCCGCCGCGGGGGAGAAGGGCGTGCTGCGCGTGCTGGACATCCTCGACGGCGAGCTGGCGCTGGCCATGGGCCAGCTCGGCGCGACCAGCATCGACGCGCTGGACCGCAGCTTCGTCGACTACCCCGAGGCCTGGCACGGCCACGGCCGGCACCGCGAACCCGAGCCCGCCGACGTCACCGAGGAGTTCACCCCATGACCAGCACCTGGAAGCTCGCCGTCACCGCCGATTACGCCGAGGCCGACGGCACCACCGTCTACGGCGATATCGGCCTGGGCGCGCTCGCCGAGCACGGCATCCAGTGGTCCCTGGTCGGCGAGGGCGGCGTCCCGCTGCGTGCCGGGGAGCTCGAGGGCTACGACGCGGTGCTGCTGCTCAGCGGCACGCCGCTCGGCCGGGACCAGCTCGAGGGCGTGACCACGCTGAAGCATGTGGCCCGCTTCGGCGCCGGCTACGACTCCGTGGACCTCGCCGCGTGCGACGAGCGCGGGATCACCGTCACCAACGCCCCCACCGGACTGCGCGTGCCGATGGCGCACACCGCGCTGACCTTCATGTTCGCCCTCGCCCACAACCTGCTGCCCAAGGATCGCCTGGTGCGCGAGGCCGACTGGGACCGCAAGGCCGACTACCGTGGCCCCGGCCTGGCCGCGGCCACGATCGGCGTGATCGGTCTCGGCGGCATCGGGCAGGAGACCGTGCGCCAGCTGCGGGCGCTGGACCTCGAGGTGGTGGCCTGGAACCGCTCACCGCGTCCCGAGTTCTGCGCCGAGACGGGCATCAGCCAGCTCGCGCTGGACGAGGTCATCGCCCGCAGCGACTACCTCATCGTCACCGTCGCCGCGACGGGGGAGACCCGTCACCTCATCGGTGCGCGCGAGCTGGCGGCGATGAAGGAGACCGCGTTCCTGGTCAACATCGCCCGCGGCGCCGTCGTCGATGAGCCGGCCCTGATCACCGCGCTGCAGGAGGGACGCATCGCCGGCGCCGGCCTCGACGTGTTCGAGGTCGAGCCGCTCCCGGCCGACAGCCCGCTGATCGGCATGGAGAACGTGGTGCTCTCCCCGCACTCGCTGTGCTGGACCCAGGACTTCACCGATGCCGTCGGCGCCGAGGCGCTCGGCGAGGTCATCGCGATGGCTGCCGGCCGCACCCCGCACCACGTCGTCAATGCCCCGCGCGGTGGGGCTGCGGGAGAGCCGACCCTGGCGGGAGAGGCCTGATGGGCGAGCGCTCCGCGGCCGATGAGGCCCGCATCTGCGAACTCACCGCGCTCGTGACCGGCGCCGCCTCCGAGCGCGGCATCGGCCGCGGTGTGGCGCTGCGGCTGGCGCGCGACGGCCGCCCGCTGGCACTGCTGGATCTGGACGCCGACGGGCTCGCCGAGGCCGCCGAGCAGGCCCGCGCCGCCGGATCACCGAGCGTGGCCACGTCGCAGGCGGACATCGCCGACGAGGCCAGTGTCGGCGCGGCCGTCGCCGCGGTCGACGACGCTGCGGTCGCCCCGATCGGTACGCTCGTCAGCTGCGCCGGGATCGCGAACCCGACGCCCTTCCTCGAGCTGACCAGCGCAGACTTTCTGCACACCCTGTCGATCAACACCCTGGGCACGTTCCACCTCGCCCAGCGCGTGCTCCCGAGGATGCTCGAGCAGGGCCTGGGGCGGATCGTCGCGATGAGCTCGACCGCCGCGCAGGACGGCGGTGGGAACTTCTCGACCTCGGCCTATGCGGCCTCCAAGGCCGGCGTCGAGGGTCTGATCCGCGGGCTCGCGAAAGAGGTCGCCGGCACCGGCGTCACCACCGCCGCGATCGCCCCGGCCAACATCGACACCGACATCATGGGCGGCCGCCTCGAGGGGGAGCGTCGCGAGCAGTTCGTCGCCCGTACTCCCGTCGGGCGGCTCGGCACCGTCGAGGAGCTGGCCGAGCTGGTCGCCTTCCTCGTCGGCCCCCACGGCGGGTTCACCACCGGGGCGACCTACAACCTCAACGGCGGGCTGCGGGTGGGCTGAGGGGCCCCGGACACCGGGGCGCGCCTACGCTGGCCGACCGGCCAGTGAGTTCTTGGAGCAGCGTGGGACGACGCCTGGTCAACGCGTCGTGGCACGGCGTGATCGGGTGGTCCAGAGCAGCCCGATCGCCGCACCGAGCATGAGCACGCCGACGGCGGCGAAGGCGGCACGGTAGTCCGCGAGCCCGGCGGAACGGTCGGGGGCCAGCACGTCCAGCACCACCCCGATCAGGAGGACGGCGAGCAACGACGTGGAGTACCCGCCGATGTTCACCATCCCTGTGGCGGTCCCGATCGCCCGTGAGGAGACTCCCGTGCGCGCGAGGTCGAAGCCGACCGGACAGGTCGCCGCACCGATCGCCAAGGCGACCATCAGCGGCAGAAGCTGCCCGGCGGAGAGATGCCCGGGCGCGAGCAGAGTCAGGGTCCAGACCAGGGTGAGGATTCCGCCGGCGATCCAGCCGAGCCGAGCACGATGCCGGGGGAAGCGGCCGGTGAGCACGCCGATCATCGGGCCCACCGCCACCATGACGACGACATTGAGGGTCAGCAGCGTCCCCACCTCGGCAGGCGCGAGCCCATGGCCCTCGGTCATGAAGGGCACGCCCCACAGGAACAGGAACGAGTTCACACTCAGCAGCGTCAGCGAGTGCAGGAAGAACCCCGACCAGGCGGCGCGGGAGGTGAACACCTCCCGCAGAACCTGACCCGGGCGAGACGGCACGGGAACGGTGTGGCCGTCGTCCCCGGGCGGCTCATCCTGGACGACGGCGATCACCAGCAGCACGCTGACCAGCAGGAGAGCGGCCAGAGAGGCCCACGCCGTGGTCCATCCGGCCGCCACCAGCAAGGCGAGGAACGGTACCGCCGCCACGGCCTGGCCGAACTGGCCGATCATCGCCGCCAGCTGCGTGAACACAGGGACCTGACCCGAGCGGAACCAGGTCGCGGTCAGCCGCACCACGCTGATCAGCGTGGCGGCGTCGCCGACGCCGGTGAGCATGCGTGCGATCAGGGCAGTGGGCACGTCCGTGGCGACGGCGAGCAGCCCCTGCCCGACGGCCATGGTCACCGCCCCGAGGATCAGCATGCGGCGCGGGCCGATGCGGTCCAGCAGGAGCCCGGCGGGGATCTGGGCCGCCGCGTACGTTCCGAGCTGGACGACCCCGAACAGGCTCAGCACGGCGCCGCTGACATCGAAGCGCTCCGACGCCTCCACGCTGGCCACCCCGAACGAGGCGCGGCCGGAGACGGCGCACAGGTAGGCGAGGACACCGACGGCCCAGACGAGGTGGGCGCGGCCGAGGCGCGGTGCCGCGGTCACCGTGCTCCCGGCAGCACGCCGTCGGGTGGCGGCGTCTCGAGGATCGCCCGGTAGACGACGTCGACGCTGGGGGAGGAGGCCGTCCGCCGGTCACGGGTGGCGGCGACCTTCCGTCCCTCGCCGATCCTGCCCACCGGGATGACATCGAGCTCGCTGGTATCGGAGATGGTCGCCGCCAGTGCGTTCAGCACACCCACCCCGAGGCCGGCCTTGGCGAGATTCGCGACGGTCTGCGGCTGCTCGGTCTGCCAGGCCACGGGGATCTCCAGGCCCCAGGCGTGCAGTGCGCTGCCGGTGTCCGGATCGATCTCCGCCCCCGGTTGCGCCACTGCGATGAGGGGATGCTCGGTGATCAGGCACGGGTCCAGCCCTCCATCGGTCCTCGGGCCGAGCTGCGCCAGCGGATGCTGAGGAGGCACGATCGCGACGTAGCGCTCGGTCCACAGATGCACGCTCTCGAAGTCCTCGGGCGGCGGATCACCGGCCAGCGAGTGGATGGCGATGTGGAACCGGCCGGCGACGATGCCGGAGATGAGGTCCTGCGTGGTCAGCTCAGTCAGCTCGATCCGGATGTGCGGATGCTCGGCGTGGACCGCGGCGAGGACGGCGGGCAGGAACCCCGCGCTGACACTGGGATGGCAGCCGATCACGACCCGCCCGCGCGGGGTGCCGGTGTGCTGATCGACCACCTCCGCTCCGCGCTCGAGCGCCTCCAGAACCTTGCGGGCGTGGGGGAGGAAGGCCGTGCCGAGCTCCGTCGGCCCGATCGGGCGGTGGCTGCGGTCCACCAGCGTGCCGCCCAGGGCACGCTCGAGCGCTGCGACATGCGTGCTCACGCGGGACTGCGCGCGGTGCAGGGCGCGTGCGGCACCCGAGAAGCTTCCGTGATCGATGACCGCGACGAAGGTCTCCAGCCAGTCCGTCTGGTCGACGCGGGGCATCGCTTCCTCCTGGGGAGTGGTCGTCCTTGATCGCAGCGGGTCACGCTCGAGTGCACCCTGAGCTCGGGCCGCAGCATGGTTCCTGGTCAGAGGCCCGGTGTGACCCACATATCAATATTGTATATAGGATTTCCGGATCTCGGATCGCTCGGGGGGCGACCCCGGGTCCGGGCGTTGGTAGCGTCGAAGCACCTCGATGACGAGTGGCTCTCTCGACCCAGCACACAGCCGTGCGGGCGGTCGCTCCGCATCGATGGGCCTCACCCCCGACCCGCACGATGAAGTGGAGTCAGCCATGACGCGCACCGACCTTTCCTCACGTTCCGATCGTCCCGGCGTCGATCCCGCCGGCGCCCCCCGCGTCCCGCGGCGCCTGGTCTCCGGGATCGCCGGCGCCGCCGCTCTCGCCCTGGTCGCCGTCGGCTGCTCGGGCGGCTCGGGCGGAGGCTCCGTGGACGGCGATGCTCTCCAGGCCTGCAACGACGTCAACGCCGAGTACCCCAATGGCCCCGTCGAACTGATCGTCCCCTGGGCCGCCGGCGGCGGGACCGACGGCGTGGCTCGCCTCATCGGCGAGCAGCTGTCCGGCCAGATGGAGACGAGCGTCAACGTCGTCAACCGCACCGGCGGCTCCGGCGTCGTCGGCCACCAGGCGATGGTCGACGCAGAGCCCGACGGGCAGACCCTCGGCCTGGTCACCGTGGAGATCGGCATGATGCACCACCAGGGTCTGACCGAGATCAGCGGCGAGGACCTCACCGCCATCTCCCAGATGAACGAGGACGGCGCGGGGATCACCGTCGCCGCCGACGCCGAGTGGGAGAACGCGGAGGAGCTGCTGACCTACATCGAGGAGAACCCGGGGGAGGTGACCGCCTCGGGCACCGGGCAGGGAGGCATCTGGCATCTGGCCCTGCTGGGCATGCTCATCGACAACGACATCCCCGTCGACGCCGTGAACTTCGTGCCCTCCGAGGGTGCGGCCCCCGCGCTCCAGGAGCTCGTGGCCGGCGGGATCGACATGACCACCAACGCCCTCGGCGAATCCAAGACCATGCTCGACTCGGACCGCGCCAAGGCCCTGGGCGTGATGGGCACGGAGCGCGACCCCGCTTTCCCGGACGTCGAGACCCTCCAGGAGCAGCTCGGCTCCGACTATTCCATGACCGTGTGGCGCGGCATCGCCGGACCCAAGGAGCTCGACCCCACGATCGTCGAGGAGCTCGAATGCCACCTCGGTCTGATCGCCGAGTCCGATGAGTTCAACGAGTTTATGACCGACACCGGCCTGGGCGTGAAGTACGCGGGCGCCGAGGAGTTCCAGACCCTCATGCGCGAGGACGATGCCGCCAAGGGCGAGGTCATGGAGGAAGCGGGACTCGCCAAGTGAGCACCGCCCGACACAGCGACACGGCGGGGGCGATGCGTGGGAACGTCATCATCGGCGCCGCCTCCGTCCTGGTCGGCGCCGCGGTGATTCCCTACGGCGCCGCGATGCCCTACGTCCGCGAGGGGATCCCCGGGCCCGGTCTGTTTCCGATGATGATCGGCGGCCTGCTGGTCCTCTTCGGCGCCCTGCTGATCCTGACCAGCGTGCTCACCGCACGCCGCGAGCGTCGTCATCGCGACGAGCTCGCCGAGATACGCTCCGCCGCTGCGGCCGGTGGCCCGGCCATCGCGACGACTGCGGTGACCAGCGGAACAGCACCCACCGGGGCCGGTGGGCCGGGTGCGGACAGTGCGGCCGACGCGCTCGAAGACGCCGCGCCGGAGACCGGGGCGCAGCCCTCACCGGACACCGAGCCGGAGGCCGAGCCCCCGGAGACCGTGGCCGTGATGGATACCGACATCGGCTCCGACGGGGCGCGGCGCTGGATCAACGGCGCGATCCTCATGGGCGGCATCGTCGGGTACGTGCTGCTCGTCGAGACGCTCGGCTTCCCGCTGACCATGGCGCTGCTGGTGACCGCGATCGTGTGGTCGCTGCGGGCGAAGTGGTGGGTGGCCGTGGCGACCGGCGTGGTCACCGCGCTCGCCCTGTGGGCCATGTTCGAGCAGGGCCTGATGGTCCAGCTCCCCGACGGCATCATCCGGGGGTTCTGAGATGGGATACGACCTCCAGAGCGCCTTCCAGCTGGTCGCCGACCCCACCACGGTCCTCGTGGTCGTCCTGGCCGGGCTCTTCGGCCTGGTCATCGGCTCCCTGCCCGGCATGACCGCCACCCTGGCAGCAGCCCTGCTGGTGCCCTTCACCTTCTTCCTGGACCCGGTGCCGGCCATCGCCGCCATCATCACCATGTCGGCGATGACGATCTTCGCCGGAGACGTCCCCAGTGCCCTGCTGAGAATCCCGGGCACGCCCTCCAGCGCCGCCTACACCGAGGACGCCTTCGCCCTGACCCGGCACGGGAAGGGCGCCCTCGGGCTCGGTGTCTCCCTGATCGGCTCGGTGATCGGCGGTCTGTTCGGGTCCCTGGTGCTGATCTTCGTCTCCCCGGTGCTCGGGGAGTTCGCCCTGCGCTTCACCAGCTACGAGTACTTCTGGGTGGCCGTGCTGGGCCTGACTGCGGCCGTGATCGTCTCCCGGGGCTCCCAGCTCAAGGGTGCGATCGCCCTGATGGCAGGGCTGCTGATCTCCACCGTCGGGCTCGACGTGACCCTGGGCTACCCGAGGTTCACCTTCGGGGAGGAGCAGCTCTACCGCGGCGTCGACTTCATCGCCGCCATGATCGGCCTGTTCGGCCTCTCCGAGGTGCTGCGTGCCGTGACCGCCCGCCGGGGTGAGTCGATGCCCATCCCGAAGATCGCCGGTCAGGGCACGGTGCGTCCGGCCTTCAGTGCCCTGTGGCGGTACAAGGGGCGCGTCGCGGCGGGCTCGGGCATCGGCGGAGTCGTCGGGGCGCTGCCCGGGGCGGGGGCCGACATCGCGGCCTGGATCGCCTACGCCTTCACCCGTGCCACCAGCCGTCGCGGATCCGCGAAGAACGCGGCCGAGGTATCGGACGAACGGCGGGTGGAGTCCATCGCCGGTGCCTCCAGCGCGAACAACGCCGGCGTGGCCTCCGCCTACGTCCCCACGCTCGCGTTCGGCATCCCCGGCGACACCATCACCGCGATCCTGATCGGCGTGCTGCTGGTCAAGGGCATCACTCCGGGGCCGGACCTGTTCCTGTACCAGACGGACATGCTCTACGCGCTGTACATGATCTTCATCCTCGCCAACCTGCTGCTGCTGCCGCTCGGCTTCCTGCTGATCCGGGCCTCCGGACTGGTGCTGCGGATCCCGCGCTCGGTGCTGATGGGGCTGATCGTGGCCATCTCGATCTGCGGCGCGTTCGCCATCAACAACGGCTACCTCGAGGTGGGGTTGATGGTGATCTTCGGAGTGCTCGGGTACCTCTTCGAGAAGGGCAGCATCCCGCTGGCCCCAGTGGTGCTGGGCATCGTGCTGGGCCCCATCGTCGAGCAGAACTTCATGCAGTCGGTGATCAAGACCAACTGGGATCTCACCCAGTTCTTCACCCGCCCCATCAGCGCGGTCCTCATCCTGCTCGTGGTCGCGGCGATCGTCTCGGTGCCGCTGATGGGATGGCTGGGCCGACGCTCCGAGCGGGCCGCCGCGCTGCAGGCCGCCGAGGCCGAGCGGTGAGCGCGGCCTCAGGTGCGCGGACGCAGCGTCGTCATCCCCCCGTCGATCGGCAGCAGCACCCCGGTGGTCGAGCGGTTGCGCGGAGAGGCGAGGTAGCAGTGCGCCTCGGCCACCTCCTCCGGTTCGACCATGCGGCCGTGGGGCTGGCGCGCATCCAGCGCCTGCCGCTCCGCCACCGGGTCCTCGGCCTTGGCCAGCAGCCGGCCGATCCACGGCGTGTTCGCCGTGCCGGGGACGACGGCATTGACCCGGATGCCCTCACGCACCCAGTCCGCCGCCATGGCCAGGGTCATCGCCTGCACCGCGCCCTTGGAGGCGGAGTACAGCACGCGCTCGGGCAGTCCCAGCATGGAGGCGATCGAGGCGGTGTTGACCACCACGGCGTGCTCGGAGCGCCGCAGATGGGGGAGCGCGGCCGTGGTCACGCGGGCCACCGAGGTGACGTTCACATCCAGCACCCGCGCCCATTCCTCGTCGTCGTGGGCGTCGACCTGGCCCTGCGCCCCGATCCCGGCATTGTTGATCACGATGTCCAGGCCGCCGAGATGATGGGCCGCCTGGTCGACGGCGGCCTGCACCGCCTCGGTGTCGGTGACGTCGACCTGGATGCGCAGCGCCCCCTCGGGAGCGCCGGAGGGATCGAGATCGAGCGCCGCCACCGAGGCTCCGCGCGCGCTCAGGGCTCGGATCGTCGCCGCGCCGATGCCCGCCCCGCCGCCGGTCACCAGCGCCTTCAAGCCCTGGAACTCCGCGTCCTGGTTCGCCGTCATGGGCTCTCCTCCTCATCGAGTGATCGTCGCTGCAGGATAGGCGACCTCCCGCCCCTGGACCACCACGCTTCCACCACCCGACCCCTCGAAGGAGCATCGTGCGAGCACTCGTCCTGACCGACTACCACCGCCTGGAGGTCCTCGAGAGGGATCGTCCCGACCCCGGTCCCGGGGAGGTGCTGCTGCGGATCGCGGCCACCGGCATCTGCGGCTCCGACTTCCACGGGTTCACCGGCGAGAACGGCCGCCGCGTCCCCGGCCAGGTCATGGGCCACGAATCCGCCGCCACCGTCGCAGCCCTCGGGGACGGGGTCGATCCCGACGAGCTGCCCGTCGGCGCCCCCGCGACCTTCAACCCGCTGGTGGTGCCGCCGGAGCAGGCCGAGCAGTACCGCGGCCGCGAGCAGCACGCTCCCGGCAAGCAGGTCATCGGGGTCGCCCAGGAGATCCAGGCGTCCTTCGCGGACTACCTCGTCGTGCCCGCACGCAACGTGCACCTGCTGGATCCGGAGCTTCCCCTGCACCTCGGTGCGCTCGTCGAGCCCCTGGCCGTCGCCGTCCACGCGGTGCGCCTGGGCCGGCCCGATGCGGGAGAGAAAGTGCTGGTCATCGGCGGCGGACCGATCGGGCAGAGCGTCGTGATCGCCCTGCGGATGGCAGGGGTCGACCGCATCGTGCTCTCCGAGATGGATCCCGCCCGCCGGGAGCTGGTCGCGGCGCTCGGCGCAGAGCCCATCGACCCCTCTGCGGGCAGCACCGCCGACCTCGTGGCCGACGCGCTCGGCGGCCCGGCCGGCCTCGCCGTGGACGCCGTCGGCATCAGCGCCACCATGGCCGACGCCCTCTCCGCGACGTCGCTGGGCGGACGAGTCGTCCTGGTGGGCATGGGATCGCCCAGACTGGAGCTGCCGGCCTTCGCCATCAGCACCGAGGAGCGCACCATCCACGGGTCCTTCACCTACACCGCGCAGGATTTCGCCGACGCCACCGCCTGGATCGGGGCGCACGCCGACGATGTGGCCCCGCTGGTCAGCGACGTGGTGCCGCCCGAGCAGGCCCAGGAGTCCTTCGCGAGGCTGGCCGCCGGAAAGGGCCCGGCCGGCAAGATCCTGGTGAGCTTCGAGCAGGAGGACCCGTCCCAGCAGGAGGAGCACGAGGGGAACGCTGCATGAGTTCCCTGAGTCAACCTCTAGGCCGTGAGAGCGCTGCTGTGGTCGTTTCTGTCGGTTCTGCGCCGCTCGTGGATGGTGGGGTCGTAGCACGTTCCGTCGCGCCAGCAGGCGTAGATGATCCG